>JBAQHZ010000368.1:0-4594 GCA_049288585.1 Chania sp. | reverse complement strand
GAGTACGGGCATGAGTATAAAAATAAAAGTTAAAAACAAAAATATTAAATATCAATGCAATAAATATGAAATCACAATTCAACGTCTAACTCTTCATCTCTCACTAAAAATCCACGCTTTGGCGTGGATTTTTGTTTTCATAGCGCTGCATCGCATGAAAGCTCAGTCAAAAATAAGTACGCAGATCATTCCGTCTTCATTGCAGGAAAGCCGCACTGCCTAACCCTATTCGAGTTAGCAAGAACCTATTGAAACAGGTTTTTAATGTCAAAATGTAACTACTTCTCTTTCTTAAGTCTTTTTTAAGCCTCGCGCTCTATATTTACTCTTATCAGCAAGAGGAGCGAATATGAGCATACACATCCAAGCACCCTATCAGCTTTTATTCTCTCAGGATAATGTCCATAAAGCGTTATTACAGAGCTATATACAGAATGAATATGGCCGGGAGTTTAATGCCACCATCCCTCATTTTCTTCCCTATCTTTTAGGTATGTACCGCGCAGACGGAGTGCTAGTGGGAGCCTGTGGCCTGGGCCGGGCAGATCTTGGCCCCTTGTATCTGGAACGTTATCTAGATGCCCCCATCGAGGAGGTTATTGCTACTCACACAGGGGAAGCCGTATCGCGTAGCCGCCTGGTTGAGATAGGTAACTTTGCCTGTTCTGAAGCAGGGAATGCGCGAATCATGTTTGCAGCCATTTGCCAGTTACTCTGCGATAACCAGCTCGACTATGTGGTATTTACCGGAACCAAGAAACTGAGAAATATCTTCCACAGGCTGCATCTGAATCCGGTTGAACTGGCCCCTGCCCT
This sequence comes from Chania sp., assembly GCA_049288585.1. GTDB lineage: Bacteria > Pseudomonadota > Gammaproteobacteria > Enterobacterales > Enterobacteriaceae > Chania. The sequence goes on along the minus strand of JBAQHZ010000368.1, from coordinate 3,778 downwards.
GCCTGAACGGGTAGGAGAAGAGGTTAACGATTGGGGAAAATATTACCAGCAACAGCCCTGCGTCATGATGGGAGAGCTCAAGCAAGGTCGCCACGTTCTGAGTAAAACCAGCTTGTTGCTTTCATTATTTGGCCCAATGCCGGACATTTTTCCAGTACAAATGAGCGTGCAGCTATGATCCTCTTTGAGCGTATTAAACAAATTGCGGCTACGGACCCTTCTCGCCCCGCATTATGTGATAGTGAGCAGATCATCAGTTACGCTGAATTATTGCAAAAGACAGCGTCTCTGGCGGAGAAGCTCAAAAATGAGCAGGTCTCACGGCTGGCCCTTTTTTTGGATAATGGGTTGGAGTGGGCCGTTATCGATCTTGCTTGCGCATTGGCAAATATTGTCATTATCCCTGTGCCCGTTTTTTTCAGTGCCGAACAGCAAGACTGGCTGCTTGAAAGCAGTGGTGCTGATGCCTTGATTGGTGCTGCGCGTGTCGGTTGGATAACGACACCCGATTTTGGACATGCCCTGCAACGTCGGCAACCGCTATCAGTTCCTCAATTACCGGCACATACGGCAAAGATCACCTACACATCAGGGACCACTGGGCAGCCCAAAGGGGTTTGTCTGAGTTGGGAGCACCTGATGCAAGTCAGTTTATCACTGGCAGAACGCGTCGCTCCGGCGAAGATTCAACAACATCTGGCGCTGTTACCCCTTTCGACATTACTTGAAAATATTACCGGGCTGTATGTGCCACTGTTAAGCGGTGTATGCAGCCGTATCCCTTCCCTCGCTGAAGTCGGGTTTACCGGTTCCAGCCAATTTTCCTACCAGACCCTTGCACAAGCTATTGAACAATGGCGCCCACACAGTTTGGTGTTAGTACCAGAATTGTTGCGCTTATTGGTGATGTTATGCGGCATAAACCCCGATCTGGCCAAAAGTTTGCGTTTTGTGGCGGTTGGGGGCGGCAAGGTGGCGGAGGCGTTAGTGGCCAAGTCGCATCAATTAGGGCTGCCGGTTTTTGAGGGATATGGCTTGTCAGAGTGCGGCTCCGTTGTGGCGCTTAATGCGCCAGGGAACGTATTGCCGGGCTCTGCGGGAAAAGCGCTACCGCATTGTCAGATCAGCATCGCGGAAGATGGCGAGATCCTCGTTTCTGGCGCAGCAATGCTCGGCTATCTCGGGGAGTCGATCCCTGACTCCTGTGTAGCAACAGGTGACTTAGGGTATGTGGATGACCAAGGTTTTCTGCATATTACCGGGCGTAAAAAGAACGTTCAGATTACCGCCTTTGGCCGAAATTTTTCCCCAGAATGGGTTGAAGCAGAAGCCCAGCTCTTCCCCGCCATATCACGCATTGTCGTCTTTGGTGATGGATTGCCAGCCAACGTGGCGTTAATCCACCCCACGCCCGGTTATGAAAACAGCCTCGCTGAGCAAATATCTCAGCTTAATGGCCGGTTACCTGATTATGCGCAGATTCACCACTATATTTTGGCGCAGTTAAGTATCGAAAACGGTTTGTTAACCGCTAATGGACGCCCGCGCAGGGCGCAAATATTGTCCGAATATCAAACCCGCATCCACCAGTTAACGTCAGGAGATATCATATGAGTTTTTATCAACAGCTACAGCGTGAAACGGCGTTGGACAGAGATAAACTCCTTGCAGCTCCGGTCATAGAGGCTTGCCGGAATGGCAATATTAATGCCGAAATGTATATCGCGTTTCTGACACAGGCTTTCTATCACGTCAGCCATACCGTTCCTTTGTTGATGACAGCAGGCGGTCGTATGGGCTCAGAGTATGAATGGGTGCGTGGCGCTATTGCCGAATACATTGATGAAGAGTATGGGCATCAAGAATGGATCTTAAATGACATCAGGACCTGTGGTGGAGATGCCGAAGCGGTTCGCTACGGCCAACCGGTTCTGTCGATCGAATTGATGATTGCGTATCTCTATGACCATGTCTCCCGCCTTAACCCTATGGGTATTTTCGGCATGGTGCACGTCCTTGAAGGAACCAGCGTCGCGATCGCAACGACCGTTGCCCAACAGCTCAAACAGGGGTTGGGATTACCCGAAAAAGCCATGAGTTATCTCAGCTCACACGGTGAACTGGACAAAGAGCACCTGGCCTTTTTTGAATCGTTAATGAACAAGGTCGAAAAAGCGGAGGATCGCGCAGCAATTATTCATTCTGCCAAAGTCGTTTACCAACTTTACGGCGACATGCTGCGTGGCCTGATGGACCAACCACAATGAAACTCGATAACAGCCGTATTTTGCTGACTGGCGCCAGCGGAGGAATTGGGCAGGCGCTCGCCCATGCATTGGCAAAACAAGGGGCCGGTCTCATATTACAAGGGCGTAATGAAACGGTTCTCAAGCAGCTTATGAATGCATTACCTAACCCGGAAAAACATCAAATATGGCTGGCCGATCTTTGTGACCCGGTGGCAGTCGCGGAGCAAGCTGAGCGACTCCGCCACCAACAAGGCATTGATATCTTAATAAACAACGCCGGAACTAATCACTTTGCCTGGCTTGAAGATCAAAGTGAGCAACAGATAACGCAGCAGTTATCGCTGAATATTCAGGCTCCGATACTACTGACTCGGGCCTTGCTGCCTTCTATCAATACGCCTGGAATCATTATGAATATCGGTTCCAGCTTTGGCAGCATTGGCTATGCCGGATACAGCGTGTATTGCGCGAGTAAGTTTGCATTGCGTGGCTTTAGTGAAGCACTTTCTCGGGAACTCGCCGGTTCAAACATTAACGTTCTCTACTTTGCCCCTCGGGCCACGCAAACCGCCCTGAATACCGACGCGGTTTATGCCATGAATGCCGAATTAGGCACCCAAAGTGACAGCGCTGAATTTGTTGCCAAAGAGATCGTTATTGCACTTAACCAGGAAACCAAACGACGCTGGTTAGGCTGGCCGGAGCGGTTCTTTGTCAAGCTGAATGCACTTTTCCCGGGTGTTGTCGATAAAGCATTAGCCAAGCAGCGGCATATTATTGCGCGCCATGCCAAAGCTTCCCTTGCGAAGGAGGATCCTCAATGAAAAAACTACTGCTACCGTTCATACTGCTTGGCTGCACCAGTGCCTATGCCCAGAGTGATTTGGTTGATATTCAGAATCAATGGGCGGTTTGCCAATATCAGGTTCCCGAGAAACAAAAAGAGCTCTGCCTTGAGCAGCTCAGCGTCGTCGCAGACCAAGCCAGCTCCGCCAATGGCGCTCGCGCAGATTTGTTGATTTGGTCTGCTATCGTCAAAAGCAGTTGGGCAGGCGAAAAAGGGGGGCTGGGCGCTTTAGATCTGGTCAAGGATGCGAAAATGAAATTGGAATTGGCAATCAAACTTGATCCCAAAGCATTGGAGGGCTAAGCCTATACCAGCCTTGGCACGCTCTATTATCAGGTTCCTGGTTGGCCCATAGGTTTTGGTGATAAAAAACAGGCTGAATCGCTGCTGAAACAGGCTTTACAGATCAATCCAACCGGTATCGATCCAAACTATTTTTATGGCGATTTTCTTTTAGAACAAGGGCGTAAAGCCGATGCTAAAGGCTATTTACAGAAAGCACTGGCGGCCCCGGCACGCCCTGGCCGGGAATTAGCAGATAAGGGACGTCATCAGGATATTCAAAAACGGCTCGAAAGACTCTGAATTAAGCGCAAAATTGCATAATTATGCAGCAGGTGCTAAAGGTGTGGCCACCCTCTCCCTATGGGAGAGGGTGAGCCTTAACTGACAAGCATTACGC
>JBAQHZ010000367.1:0-3784 GCA_049288585.1 Chania sp. | reverse complement strand
CCCTATCGCTTACGCCAGAGCAAACTCAGGCCGTCAAAGCATTCTTGCTTTCAGGAGGAGGAAACAACGATGCCATTAACTGATGCAAAAGTTCGGGCATTAAAGCCCAGAGAAAAAGCCTATCGCTTAGGTGACGCTGGAGGGCTATACGTTGAAGTGGCAACGAATGGATCGCGCTACTGGCGTATGAAATACCGTGTTGCCGGTAAAGAGAAGCGTCTTGCCTTTGGTGTTTACCCTGATGTTTCATTGGCAGATGCCCGTGAAAAGCGCGATGCAGCTAAAAAGATCCTGGCGGCAGGCGGTGATCCTAGTGAAACCAAAAAGGCGGAGAAGCTTTCTCAGAAGTTGAATGCGGAAAACACCTTTGAAGCCGTCGCCCGCGAGTGGCACCAGACTAAAGCCGACCGCTGGTCACTGCGCTACCGTGATGAAATCATTGATACCTTCGAGAAGGATATTTTCCCCTTTATAGGGAAACGCCCTATTGCAGAAATCAAGCCGATGGAGCTACTGGAAACGCTCAGGCGTATGGAAAAGCGTGATGCGCTTGAGAAGATGCGCAAAGTACGCCAACGCTGTGGTGAAGTTTTTCGCTATGCCATTATCACTGGACGAGCCGAATACAACCCTGCACCAGACTTAGCCAGTGCTTTGAAAACGCCAAAGAAGCAGCATTTTCCTTTCCTGACGGCTCAGGAACTGCCGCATTTCCTTAAAGATCTCTCTGGTTATACCGGTAGTGTCATCACTAAAACTGCGACCAAGATCATCATGCTGACGGGCGTAAGAACCCAAGAGCTGAGATTTGCGCGCTGGCAGGATATCGACTTGGATAAGGGTGTATGGAACATACCGGCTGAAGTGATGAAAATGAAGCGACCGCATGTCATTCCATTGTCCATGCAGGTTATCGAGCTGTTCAGCTCTCTCAAGCCAATGACTGGTGGCTATCCCTTGGTGTTTATTGGCCGGAACGATCAGCGTAAACCAATCAGCAAGGAAAGCATCAATCAGGTTATCGAACTATTAGGTTACAAGGGGCGGCTGACCGGCCACGGTTTCCGCCACACCATGAGCACCATCCTGCACGAGCAAGGCTACAACTCGGCCTGGATTGAGACACAGCTTGCGCATGTGGATAAGAACAGCATTCGTGGTACCTACAACCATGCGAAGTATCTGGATGGCAGGCGTGAGATGTTGCAGTGGTATGCCGACTATATGGATAGTCTAGAGTTTGACGGAAATGTGATACATGGGGAATTTGGGCGTCGTGCTTAGGTTGATGTGGTTTTACTGATAGGGAACGGCAGTGCCAGCAGTGATGCTGGTGCTGTTGGTTCTTGTGGTAACTTATTTTTTGTCATTTTTGCCGGAAATGCCTTTCTGTGGGTCAGAATATACTCAATAGAGTATTACGTCTGATGGGGCATGACATCAAAGTTGAGATAGATGGGCATAGTTTCTGGATGGCTATATTTAGTGAGCTGGTGGAATCTGGTTTGTGGGTCACTTTTACATCGATACTGACACATACGTAGAGTATTATCCTGTATGAAAAGGGTTCAATAGGGCCTTTATCGAGTAACAATACTGCGAAGTGGATAAGAGTACCATTCGTTGCACGTATAGTCGTACTCTGTTTAATGGATAATCAACTATGAAATCACAAGAGCTATATTCATTTTTATCTGATGCGCGCTTAGTCGACTTGGCTGAGTGCCTAAAAATTTCAGACAACTTCCTAGACATTATCACTCTGTCAGAAACGCAACACTCCGATATGCTTGCATGGTGCCTGCATCCAAACGAAGGGCACGGGCAAGGCGATGCAGTAGTGAAAGACTTGTTAATAGCTGCCTACAATGCAGGTGGGCAGACAAATAAATTCTCAAACAAGATTTTTTTTGAAAAATGGACACCCGGCCGTATACGAACAGCAAGTTTTGGTTCCATGTTCATCGCAAGGGAGTTTAGTTTGAATATCAATAAAGATAACAAAAAAGGACGCCTTGACTTATTTTTGATTGACCCAAGCAATCGTATCGTTGTGACAATCGAAAATAAGGCAGGGGCATCATTAACCGAAGAACAACTGAGTAACTATTATACTGCTGTGAGCAACCAGATTGGGAATAATCAGGTTTTTAAAGATTACGATTTTGGATATATAGTGATAGACCGTAATTTATCAACATATACCGAAGAACACTTGAAGACTTTAGGTAATAAATGGGCGCTACTCGATTATGACTGGTTAGAGGCGTCAGCAAATCGGGCCCGTCGTCACATGCAACGTGGCAATCAAGCAGCACAACTAATTACGGCATATTGCCAAAAACAAACAAGATGGCAAAGCCAGAACGAGAAACATGTCTCAGAGCTATCAGCAGAGTTAGCATCACAACATGAGACTGTAGTGGAAGCAATTCGACAAAACGGAAGGTTGCAACCAACTAAATGGATTCCTCAAAACTTTAGTGGAAAGGAAAGCGAACTTCTGATTTTCATTGAGCAAAATCGCCAACTGTGCGCTCTCCTTGTTCAAGCAAGAGGAATAGGCTCTGTTCTTGTGAATCTACGTAAAAAGCTACCAGAACTGCCTCATGAGGATATCGAACACGGGCGTACATGGCTTGGGTTTCAGACGACTGGTATGCAATCGCTTAAGCGAACCTCTGATGGATATTGGCCGATTTATCTGAATATATTTTGTGAAACTAGAAGTGATGATGAAAAAAATTCCCAATTCACTTTGAGACTTATCTGGGTTAATAATGCGTTCAGGGAGGATGGATGTGAAGTCGAAGCACTGAGGCACCACATGGCAAAAAGCTTTTCCGGATTAGAAAAGTTCAGTACTAGCACAGTCAGGCGTTTAGTCTTAGGCTGCAAACTGAGCGCCGCAGAGGTTGTAAAAAAAGCAGTCGAGATAGCTGCTGAAGTCGAATCCCAAATCAACGAAGCCCGACGCATTGGGATACTTCAATAACTACGATAACGTTACGGCGAACTCACATTGCATACCGATTACGCTACTGGCCTCAAAATATGCGGAACACACCCCGCTGTATCGCCAGAGCGAGATATATGCACGACAAGGTGTAGAACTGAGTCGCTCGGTCCTGTCGGGCTGGGTAGATGTCTGCTGCTGACTGTTGTCCCCGCTGGAGGAGGCTCTGCGGCAGTATGTGCTGACAAACGGCAAGCTGCATGCCGACGATACGCCAGTACCGGTGTTGTTGCCGGGGAATAAAAAGACAAAGACCGGGCGTCTGTGGACGTATTAGCGTGATGACCGTAATGCGGATTCAACGCAACCAGCGGCAGTGTGGTTCGCGTACTCACAGGATCGAAAGGGGGTTCACCCGCAGAGCCAACTCGCTGGCTTCAGTGGTGTGCTTCAGGCCGATGCCTATGCTGGGTTCAATGAACTGTATCGAACAGAACGAGAAGCCGGGGTGATAAAGGAAGTGGCGTGCTGGGCTCATGCACGGCGTAAAATCCACGATGTCCATGTCCGCAGGCCCTCGGAGACAACCGAAGTGGCACTGAAACGTATCGGTGAACTGTAGGCCATCGAGGCGGAAGTGCGCGGGTGGTCAGCAGAACAGCGCCTGTTGGAACGACAGCGAAGAACAACACCATTACTAAATGTAACCGTTCACCAGCCCCCCATTGACATAAAAAAGAGACGATCATCACTCGATCCCACATTACCTATTGAGTGATCTTTTTTCTTTGCCACACTCGGGGGATGAAAAAGGTAAAACACTTTCAC
>JBAQHZ010000366.1:0-10430 GCA_049288585.1 Chania sp. | reverse complement strand
GGTGAGGGGCATATCACCGTACTAAAGCCCCTCACCCCGGCCCTCTCCCCCAGGGAGAGGGAGGCCACCCCTTTAGCTCCTGCTGCATCACTATGCAGAACTTACCGGCATTAGGGGGCTGGAATGGTAAAGCGGGTGTGGATCTCTTCTAGCGCCCGCAATACGTCCTCTTCCAGAACCACCTCAAAACTGTCGATATTGCTCTTCAACTGTTCCATTGTGGTGGCACCCAGCAGGGTACTGGCGACGAACGGCTGCTGCCGCACAAATGCCAGCGCCATCTGAGCAGGGTCAAGACCGTGTTTCTTCGCCAGCGCGACGTATTCGGCAACCGCCAACTGGCTTTGCGCGGAAGTGTAGCGGGTGAAGCGGCTGAATAGGGTATTACGTGCACCGGCGGGTTTAGCTCCGTTCAGATATTTGCCGGACAGCGTACCGAATGCCAGGCTGGAGTAAGCCAACAGCTCAATCCCTTCGTGCTGGCTGATCTCCGCCAGACCAATCTCAAAGCTGCGGTTCAGCAGGCTGTAGGGGTTCTGGATGGTCACAATGCGTGGCAGTTCGTGCTTTTCCGCCAGTTGCAGGTAACGCATCACACCCCATGGGGTTTCGTTCGAAACGCCGATATAGCGGATTTTGCCGGCGCGCACCTGCTCGGTTAGCGCTTCCAGGGTCTCCAGCAGCGTAACGGTGGCTTTCTCATCGGTATATTGGTAGTTCAGCTTGCCGAAGCAATTGGTCGGGCGTTGTGGCCAATGTACCTGGTAAAGATCAAGATAATCAGTGTTCAGCCGTTTCAGGCTGGCATCCAGCGCGGCACGAATGTTTTTGCGATCCAGCGCCTGCTGCGGGCGGATGCTGCTGTCATTGCCCCGTACCGGCCCGGCGATTTTGCTCGCCAGCACGATTTTATCGCGGTTGCCGCGCGCCTTGATCCAATTGCCGATGTACTGCTCGGTCAGCCCTTGGGTTTCTGGGCGAGGCGGCACGGGGTACATCTCTGCGGTATCGATCAGGTTGACGCCAGCGGCTAATGCATAATCCAGTTGTGCGTGGGCATCGGCTTCGCTGTTTTGCTCGCCAAAAGTCATGGTGCCCAATCCCAGCACGCTCACTTCCAAAGAACTGTGGGGAATACGGTGGTATTGCATTAACGGCCTTCCTTAAATGTTAGCGCTTGCAGACGGTGGAACAAGAAACGGCAGTGAAAACGCCTCTCTCGACTATAACCAAGCCGTGCAGATGGGGGAAGTGGATTATGCCTGGGTACTTGAAACAGCAGGGGAAATAGCGAAGGAACCGGGGCACGGCTGGCGTGCCCCGTTAATCATCAATCAGGCTTGCGGTTTTTCTTGCTGCGCATCAGGTTGAGCGCCTCGACTGACATCGAGAAGAACATCGCAAAGTAGATATAGCCTTTTGGTATATGCACCTGGAAACTTTCCAGCATCAAGGTGAAGCCCACCAGGATCAGAAACGCTAGCGCCAGCATTTTTACCGAAGGGTGACGGTTGACGAATTCGCCAATCGGCCGGGCGGCAAACATCATCACACCGACGGAAATCACCACTGCTGCCATCATAATGAACAGATGGTCAGACAAGCCTACCGCGGTAATCACCGAATCCAGGCTGAAGATAATGTCCAGCAGCATGATTTGCACGATGGCGCTAAAGAAGCTGTGCACATTGGTGTGGTGCTCTTCTTCCGAACCTTCGATCGTTTCATGGATCTCTTTGCTGGCCTTCCAGATCAGGAACAGGCCACCGAGCAGCAGAATCAAATCACGGGCAGAAACGTTGTGATCCATCACGGCAAACAGCGGCTGGGTCAGACTGATCACCCAAGCGATCGAAGCCAGCAGCGCCAGACGCATCAGCATCGCGGCAGCTAAGCCGATACGGCGTGCTTTGTTCTGCTGTGCCTTCGGCAGCTTGGCGACCACCAAGGAAAGAAAAATAATGTTATCAATACCCAACACGATCTCAAGAATGGTCAGCGTACCTAACGCTAACCAAGCATTGGGATCCATAATCCATTCGAACATTGTCCTGAACACCTTAAGAAAAATGAAGCGGGAATTATACGCGTTTATTGAGATAGCGATACGTTAACTTAAACCTTACATCAACATAATAAGGAATCGTCTAGTCACCTTGGTTATTTTACTTGCAATCTTTAGAATACGCCCAGTTAAAAGAGTAAAAAATGAGCAATAAAATAAACTAAATCGAGAAGTGCCTTGCCAGCAGCGCACCGGTGAAACTTTTTTTCAGGTAGAAACCGCGTGGCAGCGTGAGGATCGGCTGACCCTGTTCGCCAATGGCTTCGGTTAATGCTTTACTGTTGGCGGCTTTTGGGCGCAGTTGCAGCACTTCGCCATGACGGGCGGTAATACGCTCAACCTGGCCGAGCACGATGAGATCCATCAGTTCTTCCCAATCGCGGCGCAGCATCTCCTCCTCTTCCTGATTCGGTTGCCATAGCAGCGGTGAACCGATACGCCGTTGCGCCAGCGGGATCTGCCGCTCGCCTTCCACCGGTATCCACAGCACCCGTGCCAGCTTGTGGCGCACGTGGCTACTCGCCCAGGTCACTCCGCTGTTACCGGTGAGTGGAGCTACGCAGACAAAGGTGGTTTCCAGCGGTTTACCGGCGGTATCGATCGGAATGGTTTTCAACTCAATGCCCAATTCAGGGAAATCCTGTTCCGGTTTGCTGCCGGACATCGCCCCCAGATACAACTCCAACAGCATGCCCACCCAGCCTTTATCGCGTTTCAGGTTATTGGGAATAGCGATTTGCGCGCGGGAGGCCAACTCACCCAGGTTGCAACCGGCCAGCGCTTGCGCACGTTCAAACAGTTGCTGTTCATTTTCTGGTGGAGGGGGGAGTGAGGATAAAAACGCCATAAATCAAGCCTGTGAAATCTGGTTAAAAAACACACTGCATTTGTTCACAGCCGAATGTGGCGGAACGAAACGGCGCAAAAGAATAATAGTAGCATGATTTATCATGACTTTTTTCCAAAACGGCGGCGGGAAAAAAATTCCGCTTTGCGCTTGTGCACCTGAAGCCACCGACAATGAACAGGATCTTACACCTATTTATCCACAGATTTATGGGATAACCCAAATTTTTACCGATCACTGGTTTGATTTACAGCCTTGACGCAGGCACTTTTTTGCGAATTTGTCCGTTTTGTACGTAACTCAGGCGGATAATCTGTGGATAAAATCAACGGTGGTGGATCTTTCGCCAGGGAAGGATCCTTACCGTGCATAGATCACATTTTTATCCTGTACATAAGTGGTTATAAGTGTTTAATGTGCTGTTTTTAATTGATATTTTTAATATCAAAATAATCAGGGATTTTTAGCTCCACGAAGTTTTACCGGCTTATCCCTTGGGTTCTTCACATACCTATCCACAGAAAAAGTGAATAAAACCGCCGTAGAATCGCATCACATGTTTATAACTTTGCCATTATCTGTGAGTTATCCCAATGTTATCCGGCTGGCTGCGTGGCAAAGCAGTGGTTTACCGCCTGTAGCTTGTGTGAAACAATCAGGTTATCTATACGAATTTATGCTTATCGAGGTAGTCCGGTGATCGATGATGATGGCTACCGCCCGAATGTTGGTATCGTAATCTGTAATCGTCAGGGGCAGGTCTTATGGGCCCGCCGTTACGGTCAGCACTCCTGGCAGTTTCCCCAAGGGGGAATAAACCCTGGCGAAACGCCTGAGCAAGCCATGTACCGTGAGCTGTTCGAAGAGGTGGGGTTGAGCAAAAAGGATGTGCGTATTCTGGCCTCAACCCGCAACTGGTTGCGCTATAAATTGCCAAAACGTTTGGTGCGTTGGGACACAAAGCCGGTTTGTATCGGCCAAAAGCAGAAATGGTTTCTGTTGCAACTGATGTGCAACGACGCGGATATCAATATGCAGCGCAGCAGCACGCCAGAGTTTGACGGTTGGCGCTGGGTGAGCTTCTGGTATCCGGTGCGCCAGGTGGTGTCGTTTAAACGCGACGTGTATCGCCGGGTTATGAAAGAATTTGCCGTGACCGTCATGCCAATGCAGGAACAGGCGGCGCAGCGGCAGGCTCCCGTTTATCGCCGAAAGAGAGGTTAAGTCAGCAGACTATGCTCACGCGCTTGCGAGAAATTGTTGAGAAAGTGGCCGCGGCGGCCAATCTGACAGACGCGCTGGATCTTTTGGTCAATGAAACCTGTCTGGCGATGGATACCGAAGTCTGCTCCATTTATCTGGCAGACAACGATCGCCGTTGCTACTACCTGATGGCAACGCGTGGGCTGAAAAAGCCGCGTGGGCGCACCATCGCACTGGCTTTCGATGAAGGCGTGGTTGGGTTGGTCGGGCGCAAGGCGGAGCCGATCAACCTGGCGGATGCACAAAGCCACCCCAGCTTCAAATACGTCCCGCAGGTGAAAGAGGACAAGTTCCGATCCTTCCTTGGTGTACCGATTATCCACCGCCGGCAACTGCTCGGCGTGCTGGTGGTGCAGCAGCGGGAACTGCGCCAGTTCGACGAGAGTGAAGAGTCGTTTCTGGTGACCCTGGCCACGCAGATGGCCGGGATCCTCTCCCAATCACAGCTTAACGCTATTTTTGGCCAGTATCGCCAGACGCGTATCCGCGCGCTGGCGGCTTCCCCAGGGGTGGCCGTTGCCGAAGGTTGGTTGGACAGCAGCCAACCTTCGCTCGATCAGGTCTACAAAGCCTCAACGCTGGATATGGTCAGTGAGCGTGAGCGCTTGATGCAGGCTTTGGAAGAGGCCGGTGCGGAGTTCCGCCGTTTCAGCAAGCGCTTCTCTGCCAGTTCGCAGAAAGAGAGCGCGGCGATTTTCGATCTCTATTCCCACCTGCTGAACGATGCCCGTCTCAAACGCGAGCTGTTTGCCGAAATTGACGCAGGTTCGGTGGCTGAATGGGCGGTAAAACAGGTGATCGAAGCCTTTGCCGCGCAGTTCGCCACCTTGCAGGATACCTATATGCGTGAGCGCGCCAGCGATCTGCGTGCGCTCGGTCAACGCCTGTTATTCCACCTCGACGATACCACCCAGGGCACCACCCAATGGCCAGCACGCTTTGTGCTGGTGACCGATGAGCTGACCGCGACGCTGTTGGCAGAAGTGCCACCGGATCGTCTGGCGGGCGTGGTGGTGCGCGATGGTGCTGCCAACTCCCATGCGGCGATCCTGGTGCGGGCCATGGGCGTGCCGACGGTTATGGGCGCAGATATCCAACCAGCGCTGCTGGCCCAGCGGATGCTGATTGTTGATGGCTATCGTGGCGAGTTGCTGGTGGATCCTGAACCGGTGTTGGTGCAGGAATATCAGCGCCTGATCAGTGAGGAACAGGAACTCAGCAAGCTGGCGGAAGACGACGTTGAACAACCCGCACAACTGAAAACCGGTGAGCGGATCCAGGTGATGCTGAACGCTGGCCTCAGCCCGGAACATGAACAACTGCTCGGTGGGCGCGTGGATGGCGTTGGTCTGTACCGCACAGAGATCCCGTTCATGCTGCAAAGCGGTTTCCCATCGGAAGAAGAGCAGGTGTCGCAGTATCAAGGCATGTTGCAGCTCTACCCGAACAAACCGGTCACGTTGCGCACGCTGGATATCGGTTCAGATAAACAGTTGCCTTACATGCCCATCAGCGAAGAGAACCCGTGCCTGGGTTGGCGTGGTATCCGCGTTACCCTGGATCAGCCGGAAATTTTCCTGGTTCAGGTACGTGCCATGCTGCGTGCCAATGCCAGCACTGGCAATCTGGGGATTTTGCTGCCGATGATCACCAGCCTGGAAGAGATCGACGAGGCAAAACGCCTGATCGATCGCGCCGGGCGTGAAGTAGAAGAAGTGTTGGGGTATGACCTTCCCAAACCCAGGATCGGCGTGATGCTGGAAGTGCCGTCAATGATTTTCCTGATCCCTTATCTGGCCGGGCGCGTTGATTTTATCTCGGTAGGCACCAACGATCTGACTCAGTATCTGCTGGCGGTAGACCGTAATAACACCCGCGTGGCGTTACTTTACGATAGCCTGCATCCTGCCATGTTGCAGGTGTTGAAGCTGATCATTACTCAAGGCACCGCAGCCGGTCTGCAGGTCAGCTTGTGTGGTGAACTGGCGGGCGACCCGATGGGGGCTCTGCTGTTGGTGGGGATGGGATACCGTAATCTGAGTATGAACGGGCGCAGCGTGGCGCGTATAAAATACCTGCTGCGCAATATTGAGCTATCCGATGCAGAAGGGCTGGCTCAGCGCGTGCTGAGCGCCCAAATGACCACCGAAGTGCGCCATCAGGTGGCGGCGTTTATGGAGCGGCGCGGCATGGGCGGGCTGATTCGCGGTGGCCGTTGAGTGGTGACTTTTTTACAGAACTTTTCCCTGTAGCCAAGCCCGAACGCCGTTAAGCCTATGTTATGATGCGCAGCTTGGCTGCAATTCGAAGTCTATCGGGAAAGCCCCGATACCGCGTTTGGCACCTGCCGCCCCCAAATGGGGAAAAATAATAGACATGTTGTGGTGATAGATGAGCACTAGCTATCTGGCGTTTCCTGAATTTGATCCGGTGATTTTCTCTATCGGCCCGGTCTCCTTGCACTGGTACGGCCTGATGTATCTGGTCGGTTTTATTTTTGCCATGTGGCTGGCGTCACGCCGTGCCAACAAGCCAGGCAGCGGCTGGACCAAAGACGAAGCGGAAAATATGCTGTACGCTGGTTTTCTGGGCGTATTTATTGGCGGCCGTGTAGGTTACGTGCTGTTCTATAATCTGCCGCTGTTCCTGGATAACCCACTCTATTTATTCAAGGTCTGGGATGGTGGGATGTCATTCCACGGTGGCTTGCTGGGGGTGATCCTGGTGATGCTGTGGTTCGCTCACCGCACGAAACGCACCTTTTTCCAGGTCTCTGATTTTATTGCACCGCTGATCCCGTTTGGCCTGGGCGCTGGCCGTTTAGGCAACTTCATCAACGGCGAGCTTTGGGGGCGAGTTACCACCAATACGCCTTGGGCCATGCTGTTCCCTGGTTCCCGTTCCGAAGACATCGCCATCGCCGCCGCCGATCCGAGTTTGTTACCGATACTGAACCAGTACGGTGTGTTGCCGCGTCATCCGTCGCAACTGTATGAGATGGTGCTGGAAGGTGTGGTGCTGTTTATCATTCTGAACTTGTTTATCCGCAAGCCACGCCCGATGGGTGCCGTTTCTGGCCTGTTCCTGATTGGCTATGGCGTATTCCGCATTATCGTCGAGGCGTTCCGCCAGCCGGATGCCCAGCTTGGCCTGTTTGACGGCGTTGTCAGCATGGGGCAAATCCTGTCCGTGCCGATGGTCGTGGCCGGTATCATTGTGATGATCTGGGCGTATCGTCGTCGCCCGCAGCAACAACTGTCGTGAGGAAAAATGAAACAGTATCTGGATTTGATGAACAAAGTGCTCACCGAGGGCACACCTAAAGCCGACCGTACCGGCACTGGCACGTTGTCGATTTTCGGCCACCAGATGCGTTTCAACCTGCAAGAAGGCTTCCCGCTGGTGACCACCAAAAAATGTCACCTGCGGTCGATTATTCATGAGCTGCTGTGGTTCCTGAACGGCGAGACCAACGTGGCTTATCTGCGCGAAAATAAGGTCACGATCTGGGACGAGTGGGCCGATGAGAATGGCGATCTCGGCCCGGTTTATGGCAAGCAATGGCGTGCCTGGGGCGCAGCAGATGGCCGCCAGATCGATCAGCTCAGCAACGTGTTGCAACAGTTGAAACAGGATCCGAACTCACGGCGCATCATTGTTTCTGCATGGAACGTCGGTGAACTGGACCAGATGGCGTTGGCTCCTTGCCATGCTTTCTTTCAATTCTACGTGGCAGACGGCAAGCTCTCTTGCCAGCTGTATCAGCGTTCTTGCGATGTGTTCCTTGGCCTGCCGTTCAACATTGCCAGCTATGCGCTGTTGGTGCATATGATGGCACAGCAGTGCGATCTCGAAGTGGGTGACTTTGTCTGGACCGGTGGTGACACTCATCTTTACAGCAATCACATGGATCAGACCCAACTGCAATTGACGCGTGAGCCGCGCGCATTGCCGAAGCTGGTGATTAAACGTAAGCCAGAGTCACTGTTTGACTATCGTTTCGAAGACTTCGAGATTGAAGGTTACGATCCGCATCCGGCTATCAAGGCACCTGTTGCCATCTAAGATTGTTTGATGTCTAAAAGGGCTCAGTTGATTGATAACTGGGCCCTTATTCTTTGTATCACTCACTCACTCCCTCCTTACTTCGCCAGCAATGCGAAGCCGCGCGCGTTTTTTGCTGTTTTCCTGACAAATGCATAAAAACTTTGCGCGGCATTTTCCAGCCTGAGTAAAGGTTTAAGCAGCCGACAATCCGGCGCATTACACTCGCCTGATGAACAGATATCCATACCGCTATGGCCACCGCCAGCAGGGCCTGTCGCTGATTGAACTGCTGGTGGTGATGCTGCTTGCTGGCATGTTGACCTCTTGGGGCGTCAGCCAGTGGCATCTTTATCAACAGGCACTGCGGCTGGAACAGACGGCCCAGCAACTGCTGGCTTTTTTGACGCGCCTGCAGGCCGATGCCAACTGGCGTAATCGCAATGCTCTGCTGTGGTTCAAGCAGGGTGAGCCTTGGTGTATCGGCAGTGAAACCGCAGCGACTCGTTGCACCCCTGCGGTTGGCTGGGTGTTTACTCCAATCCATCTTGATGTGCAATTACAGGATTTCACCCAAAAAGAGATGGGTTTTTATGGGCTGCGTAACAACGCTCAGGCTGGGCATATCCTGCTGGCTAACGGTGCAGGCCGCATACGCCTGGTGCTGTCTGCCAAAGGGCGTTTGCGTTTGTGCAGTGAAGACACGGTGATTCGAGGCATTGCTCTATGCCAGCCTTAGAACAAGGATTTACCTTGCCCGAAGTGATGTTGGCGATGACGTTTGGCAGCCTGATTGCGTTGGGCGCGGCCAAGACTTTGCCGGTCCTGCGCCAGCAAACTACCGACGTGGGCCGCTATTACCGTTTGGAACAGGTACTACGTCAGTTGGCTTTCGGTATTGAGAAAGACCTGCGCCGTGCCGGATTTTGCGCCGGGCAGTGCCAAGGGCAGGCGTTATTGATCGGCAATGCTGAAGGAGAAGTTCCAGGCAGCTGTGTGATTGTCGCTTATGACCTTAATCGTAATGGTCAGTGGGAAAATGCGGGTGATGTGGAGTATTTCGGTTATCGCCTGCGAGCAGGAACCCTGGAAGGGCAGCGTGGCGTGACTCAATGCCGTGGCAACGGTTGGGAACGTCTGCACGATCCGGAAGAGATACACATTAACGCCTTCTCTGTCAGCGAAATGGTAGGGAATGGCGGCAAGTCTCTGGTGCTGTTCAGCCTTGGGGGGCGTTCAACGGTGCGGGAAAATATTCAGCAGCGCCTGGAATGGGTTGTCAGTATGGAGGCTCTCTGAACATGCAGGCACAACAGGGTGGCAGCACGCTGGCGGCGGTAATGCTATTGCTGGTGATGGGATTGATGCTGCTCAATGCCCAGCAGCGGCAACTGGACAGTGCCCTGTTGTTGGCGGTCGATCAGCAGCGTTATCTGCGCACCTACAACCAGGCAGTTTCCGCCTTGAACTGGGGGCTGGTGCAGCAGTGGCCACGCGAGCAACTGACCGCAACCCGATGGCATTGCCAGCCGTTACCTACCGATGCTCTGCAAGCCTGCGTCCGCCGTTCTTCTCGTACCGGTATCGTGGTGGTGCGCGGAGCGGGGGTTATTGCCAATGCTGAACCGCTGTGGTTATACCAACTGGCCAGTGAAACCAATGCGGTGGGGGATGCTGCGCTACAAGCGGAAAAAGGCGGTTGGCTGGATTTTTGCCCCGAGAAGAAAGAGAGTGATTGTGCCGACTAAACGCACCAACGTGCATTATCAGCAGGGATTCAGCCTGCCTGAAGTATTGATCGCGGCATTGTTATTCGCGGTCTCGCTGCTGGGGCTGTTACAATATCATCAGGTTTTGTTGCAGGCTTTTCAGCGGCAATGGCAATACCAGCAGGCCTGGTCGTTGGCGCATCACCAATTGGAAATGTTTAACGCCGCGACGATCACGCAGGATCGCGCTTTACCGTTACCCCCCAACTGGCAGCGCGAAGTGGAAACCCGAACGGCGGAAGCGCCTTGCCTGCGGCGAACGGTAAAAATACAAACACCACTGCGGCAGCAGGTTGAACTCAGCCGATGGTATTGCGTCGGGCAGTAATCAGTCTGAAAATACCGGCTGGTATTTCAGACTGCTGACAAAGCCAGATATTAGGGAGAGCGTGCCGAAGGGGTCGTAGCGGCGTAAGCCGCCGACAAATTTGCCGGGAGCAAA
>JBAQHZ010000365.1:0-29945 GCA_049288585.1 Chania sp. | reverse complement strand
GTACACGGTGCGATCCAGCAGCAAATGGTGATCCTGAAAAATCATGCCGATCTGGCGGCGCAGGAAGGGCACTTCGCGGCTTTTCAAGCGGCTGATATCATGCCCGCCGAACCAGATATGCCCCGCGCTCGGCCGTTCGATACCACAAATCAGTTTCAGCAGGGTACTTTTCCCCGCGCCGGAATGGCCGGTCAGAAACGCCATCTCCGCCGGGCGCAGATGGAAATCGACCCCTTGCAGCGCCTGCCGTCCGCCCAGATAAGCTTTACTGACCTGTTCAAAGCGAATCATCCGTATTAATCCTCTCGGGCAAAAAGTGCCTCAATAAAATCGTCAGCCTTAAACGGCCGCAAATCTTCAATGCCTTCACCAACGCCGATATAACGGATCGGGATACCGAACTGATCGGCGATGGAGAAAATCACCCCGCCTTTGGCGGTACCATCCAGTTTAGTCAGCGTAATCCCGGTTAAACCTACGGCTTCATTAAATAATTTCGCCTGATTGACCGCGTTCTGCCCGGTGCTGGCATCCAGGGTCAGCATAACCTCATGAGGGGCCTGCTCGTCCAGTTTTTTCATGACGCGCACGATCTTCTTCAGCTCTTCCATCAGGTGCGCTTTGTTCTGCAAGCGGCCAGCGGTATCGGCGATCAGCACATCGATGTTACGCGCCTTGGCGGCCTGTACGGCGTCGAAGATCACCGAGGCGGAATCGGCACCGGTATGCTGGGCCACTACCGCAATGCGGTTGCGTTCACCCCAGACCTGCAACTGCTCAACCGCGGCAGCACGGAAGGTATCGCCTGCTGCCAACATCACCGACTTGCCTTCGGCCTGGAACTGACGCGCCATTTTGCCGATGGTAGTGGTTTTACCCACGCCGTTAACACCGACCATCAGGATGACAAACGGCGTTTTACCGCCAACGTTCAACGGCTGATCCACCTTCGCCAGAATTTCTGACATCTCTTCTTTCAGCTTACCGTACAGCGCCTCGGCGTCATTCAGTTGCTTGCGGCTGGCATGCTGGGTGAGAGATTCGATGATTTTACGCGTGGTTTCCACGCCGACGTCGGCAATCAGCAGTTGTTCTTCCAACTCTTCGAACAACTCGTCGTCGATCTTTTTGCCACGGAATAGGCCGATAAAACCAGAACCCAAATTCTGTTTGGTTTTCAGCAGGCTGCGCTTCAGGCGGGCAAAAAAGCCCTCTTTGCTCGGGCGTTCCTGCTCCTGCGTCACCGCCGGGGCCAGTAATTCGGGGATTTCTGCCGGGGCTTCGATCTCGGCCATGGTGGCAACCAGCTCAGGCTCAGGCTCAGGTTCAACCACCTCTGCCACCGGTTCAATAAGGGGTTCGATCTCTTGGGCTGGGGCGAGCTCTTCCACCGCAGCACTGTGTTCGATCAGCGCCGGGATATTTTCGGCAATCGGTTCGCCGTTCTGGCCGGCATCCCACTCCCCTGGGGTATCGTTGAGATCGGCTGGCTCGGATTCCTGAGCGGGAAGCTTGTCGTCCAGTTTGGGGGCAACTGGAGTTTCTGCAACCTGTTGCTCCTGTTGCTCTGCGGCTGGCTCAGGTTGTTGCTGCTTTTCTTCCTGTTGGCCGAAGCCCAGCCAGGAGAAAAACCCACGTTTCTTATCTTTTGCCATCTATTAACCCTACTCCGTACCAATAGCTTGCCAATGCAAAAATTAATCCGCCGAGTCTATCACTTTCCCTCGCACAGCAACACGCATCGGGCATGCTTTCCAGAGCAACCGCGTTTTACGTTTCCCCCGGCGCGTCACACCGGTAGAATGGCGGCAACTTTTTGTTAACTCCGAAACTCTCTATGGCAAAAATATCTTCACGCAGCCCGGCTAAAAAAGCGCCATCGGTCTCTGCTGGCCAGATCCGCATTATCGGCGGCCAGTGGCGCGGGCGTAAACTCCCAGTTCCTCACAGTGAAGGGCTGCGGCCCACTACCGATCGCGTGCGTGAAACGCTGTTCAACTGGCTGGCTCCGGTGATCCGCGGCGCTCGCTGCCTGGACTGTTTCGCCGGTAGCGGTGCGCTGGGGCTGGAGGCGCTATCGCGCTACGCCGCCAGCGCTACGCTGCTGGAATATGAACGGCCGGTGGCCCAGCAGTTGGAGAAAAACCTGGCGTTGCTAAAGGGCGAGGGGCAGGTCATTCATACCAATACGCTTCATTGGCTAGCGGGCAACGGGCAACCGTTTGACGTGGTATTTCTCGATCCGCCATTCCGCAAAGGGTTGCTGGCCGAAACCGTTATACTGTTAGAACAACGAGGCTGGCTGGCGGATGAGGCGTGGATTTATGTCGAGGCTGAAGCCGAAAGCGCCGCCGCTGACGTCCCTGCAACCTGGACGCTGCACCGCGAGAAAATCGCTGGTCAGGTGGCCTACCGTCTTTACATCCGTTCTATTGATGAGAAAACCGAACATGCTGATTAATCTGGGCCGCTTGCTGATGCTGTGCGTGTGGGGCTTTTTGCTCACTAATCTGTTCTCGCCGTACCCCAAGCCGCTGAAATACTTCATCGACGTGGCGCTGTTCTTTATGGTGGTGATGCATGGGCTGCAATTGGTATTACTGAAATCCACCCAGCCGAAAGATCAGCCCATCAGCCGCGGGCAGCAAGCCAAAATCTTTATTTTTGGCGTCTTTGAAATGCTGGCCTGGCAGAAGAAGCAGCCACCGATCAAGAGGAAATAGACCTCAATCAGGGATCCCGAAGAAAGCGTTGTCTAACTTACGCGCGCTGCCTAAACTGAAGAAGTGACACGAGTGACAATCTGGAGCTGGTGACACAGCTCCCATCACAAATAAGGAAGACAAAATGAGTTGGCCGTTCCTTGCCGTATTTTTTTCCGGTTGGCTGTTCGTCGATGCCTCCTACCGCGGTCCTCGTTGGCAACGCTGGGTGTTTAAACCGGTCACGCTGCTGCTGATGCTACTGATGGCCTGGCAGGCACCGGTGCTAGGTGCAACCGGTTATCTGATCGTTCTGGGCCTGTTGGCCACGCTGGTGGGTGATGCCCTGCTCATGCTGCCACGCGAACGCGTGCTGTATGCCATCGGCGCGTTCTTCCTTTCACACTTGCTCTATACCCTGAGCTTTACCAGCCAGATGACGTTCAGCCTGTTCTGGCCATTGCCTGTGGTGTTACTCATCATCGGGGCAGCGCTGTTGGCAACCATTTGGAGCCGGTTGGAAGAGATGCGCTGGCCGATCGCCACCCTAGTAGCAATGACGTTGCTGATGGTGTGGCTGGCAGGTGAACAGTATTTCCTGCGCAGCACCGATTTCAGCTTCTCACTGCTGGCGGGCGCATCATTGCTGCTGCTGGCCAACGTGGTGTGGCTGCTGAACCGCTACCGCTTCACGTTTCAGGCCGCAGACGCGATTGTGGCTTTCTGCTACTTCGTCGGCCATTTCCTGATCGTCCGTTCGCTCTATCTCTAATAGATACCATGGGTTCGGTTCGCCGAACCCAGTTTGCCTGTTACAGCGCCTTTAACGTCAACCCCGCCCCGCTATAAACATCATCCATGCGTGAGAAAAACACCCAGGTGCTGCCGTCCGCCTGTAATAACGCGATACCATCCGGCGCCGGTCGCCAGCCCACCACCTCTGCAGCAAACGTATTTTTCAAACACTGCTCGCGATCCCGCAGCTGATAACCATTGGTGCCCTGCTGCTCGCTGGCGAGAAACTCCACCTGGCACTGCTGCTGGCGATCGGTAATCTGCCACTGACCTGCCAGTGACTGTGCGGTCGGAAGAACTAAACTGCTGGCCATCGCGGCTCCCATCACTGTGATGCTCACCGCTAACATAGCGGCTTGCGTTAATCTGCCTTTCATAGAGGCTCCTGCAGAGAGGGGCAGCCATGCTACCCCTACCATTGCATCCTGCTAAACGATAAAATCTGCCGTCAAATCTGCCTGACCGCCGATCCTCAACAAGAAATCAGGGGTCTGATATCCGCCGATATTCAGCGCCAGTTGACTCAGGTTACTGGCCGCATCATAAGTCAGCAATGCTTCACCGGCGGCCCCGCTCAAGCGATCGACAAAGTGGATGAAATCTTTGCCCTGCGCGCCCTGATTAAAGAACGACAGATCAATTTTATCGCTACCACTCTCGAAGTCGTAGATATAGTCGCTAAATTCAGGGGTGGAATCGCTGGCAGCGGTGAATACAAAGGTATCCTTGCCTGCACCACCAAACAGCTGATCGGCACCCGCCCCGCCATACAAAATATCATCCCCTGCACCGCCGAGCAGTTGGTCATGGCCGTTGCCACCAAACAAGATGTCGTTACCCCCATCCCCCCACAAGCGGTCGTTACCATCGCCACCGGCCAGTATGTCGTTGCCCGCACCGCCGAACAGCACGTTATTGAACGCATTACCCACGATCACATCGTCACCTGAACCCCCAATCGCGTTTTCGATGGTGACACCGGCAGCAATCGCCACGTTGCCTTTAAGCCCACCCACATCTGAAAAAGATTTCTCATTCAGGTTGATACGCTGGTCAGCGGTATACCCTGAGAAATCAAAGGTATCGTTGCCACCCGCATCCCAGGCGGCGAAGATCACTTTCTGTGCGTCGCTGCTGGTGCTGAGGAAATCACGATCGGTATTGGAATTAAAACCATACACGGTATCCCCGGTACGGGTGGCCATATTGGCCCCATACAGATGCTGGATCGCGGAAATATCGTCGATCAGCGGTGCCGCCGCGTAATGGCCGCCGTTATCGCCCCCCGTGTTGGTTTCACTCCAGTAACTCATCAGGCTGAATTCACGGGTATCTTCGGCATAGCTGGCGTTTTGATAGGTTGGGTTGCCCTCGCCAGCGTTGTAGTCACCCGGATGGCTCAAGCCCAGCGCGTGACCGATTTCATGGGTGAACGTTTGGCGGCCGTAATCTTCGGTGGCCGGGTGTTTCACATTGAACTGGTTGATGTTGTACCAAGTCTGGCCGGAGAGATCCTGTCCCTGATAAACCGAGCCCGGCAAAAAGGCATAGGCCTGAGTCCCGTAATCATTATGACCAGGGTAATCCTGGCTGTAGTTACCAAAGGTGATATTAGCCTTATGGCTGGCCGCCACTTCGGTAAAGGTAATATTGGCAACATCAGCCCAGGATTGCAGCGATAGCTTCGCCTGCTGCTGCTGCTCAACGCTGAACTTGCTGAGCCCAGTGTCACCCGCAACGTTGGTGGTGGAGAATTTATAATCTGGGAAGGAGAAGGTTAACTTAACCGATTGGTCAAAAACCCCTTTGCCATTCCAGGTTTGATTAGTACGTGTAATGAATAACCCTGCTTGCTCGGTAGAAAATGAATCCTTGCCATTAATCTGAATCCCGTTACCTCGCTCATGATAATGCAGTAAAGCATCGACTGCGTCATAACCTGTGGTCGCCGACAAATTGGATCCAGTGACTTCAACTGCTTTTTTCGTCGATTGCATTGGTTCGATTCCACTCATTATCTGATTGTCTATTAATCAGATAGATAGACATAACCGCCCCACCATCCACAGTACATACATTATGAAACGGCGAGAGGGACTGATGCGCCATTGCTGGCAGTGATTCAGGTAGAATTAATGCAGGTAGAACGGTAAATAAGATCACCATCTCAAATGGCAATCGTTTCCAAGTATAGGCAGGGGCCCAGCACGCTGTTAAAAACGATCAACTATTTATTCGCAGTAAATAAGTTAATAACGCTGCTTTTATCAACAAAAAACAAAGTTAAGGCAGGACAACGATGGAATATTGGCTACAAACTTCAGCCATGCTGCGGCATGCAGAGACAAGAGAGTTATGCTGGCATTTCACTCAAAAATCATAAATTTTATTGAATATATTTATATTATTAAGTTTTAATATTAATTCATTCGTATTTTATATTTCACAACGAAGCATCGACATATCGCCCGCTTCAGTTAGTAATAATTCTCATATAGGGCTTGACTCTGGAGTCAGCTCCAAGGTGTAGAGTCAATCCTGAGAACACCGTTAATTGCCTGAAGGGGGCGTTATGCATACTCATAAAGAACATAATCATCAGGAACATAGCCATAAAGAGAACGGCTGCGGCTGCAACCATAGCCACGCGCAAACCCAGCACGGTTGCAGCAGTGAAAAAACCACCGGGGCGGAAAATCACGCCCATTCCCACGAACATGCCCATGAGCAAAGTGCCAGCTGTTGCAGCAGCGGTCACGACGATCCGGATGAGGAAAGCGACAGGCTGGCTGCCGTTCCCCCTTCCGGCAGCCAGCGTTTCAGTTGGAAAGTCACCGGCATGGATTGCCCAAGCTGTGCCAAAAAAATTGAAAATGCCGTCATTGCCATTCCCGGTGTCGCAAGCGCACGCGTGCTGTTTGCCACGGAAAAACTGGTGGTGGATGCCCAGAGCGATATCAGCCTGCGCGTGCAAGATGCGGTAAAACAGGCTGGTTTTACCCTGCTGAATACGGCAGTCAAAACCGATGAGCCGAAAACCTCGCGCCTTGGCGAATTCGGCCCACTGCTACTGCTCTCGCTACTGATGGCAAGCAGTTGGATCTTGGATCTCATCAACCCGCAATTCGGCCAGATAGCTTTTATCATTACCACGCTGGTCGGCTTGGCGCCTATCGGCCGTAAAGCCCTGCGCCTGATCCGCTCAGGCACCCCGTTTGCTATTGAAACCCTGATGAGCGTCGCCGCCATTGGCGCACTGTTCATCGGTGCCACGGCCGAAGCCGCCATGGTGCTGCTGCTGTTTATGGTAGGGGAACTGCTGGAATCCTATGCCGCCAACCGCGCCCGCAAAGGCGTGAAAGCCCTGATGGCACTGGTGCCGGAGGATGCTCTGCTGATCCAGGGTAACGCGCGCAAAAAGGTGCCGGTCGCCAGCCTGCGCCCCGGCGATGTGATTGAAATCGCGCCGGGTGGCCGTCTGCCTGCCGATGCTGAGTTGCTCAACCCCTTCGCCAGCTTTGATGAAAGTGCATTAACCGGTGAATCCGTGCCGGTTGAACGCCAACAAGGGGAGAAAGTGGCGGCTGGCAGCTTGTCGGTCGATCAGGCGGCGCAGATGAAAGTGACCTCTGAACCGGGCAAAAATGCCATCGACCGTATTTTGCAGTTGATTGAAGAAGCCGAAGAGCGCCGTGCGCCGATCGAACGCTTCCTCGATCGCTTTAGCCGTTACTACACCCCGGCGATTATGCTGCTGGCGGTTGCCGTGATCCTGGTACCACCGCTGCTGTTCGCCGAACCTTGGCAAATGTGGATCTATCGTGGCCTGACCCTGCTGCTGATCGGTTGCCCTTGTGCGCTGGTGATCTCGACTCCAGCGGCGATCACCTCCGGCTTGGCCGCCGCTACCCGCCGTGGTGCGCTGATTAAAGGCGGGGCGGCGCTGGAACAGTTGGGCCGAGTACAAACCATTGCGTTCGATAAAACCGGCACGCTGACCGAAGGCAAGCCGACCGTCACCGACGTGTTGCCAGCCAACGGCATCAGCAAGCAGCAATTGTTGGCTCTGGCGGCAGCGGTCGAGGCCGGTTCACATCATCCACTGGCGCAGGCCATCATCAATCGCGCCGGGGAAAACGGTGAAGCACTGCCGCTGGCTGAAAGCCGCCGGGCACTGGCAGGGGTTGGCGTAGAGGGTGTGGTTAACGGTAAAACCATTCTGATCAGCGCGCCGGGTAAGTTGGCAGAAAGCCAGCTCAGCCGCGAATGGCGCAGCCAGGTTGAAACCCTGGAAACGGCAGGGAAAACCGCCGTAGTGGTGCTGGAAGAGGGCGTTCCCGTCGGCCTGCTGGCACTGCGTGATACCTTGCGCAACGACGCCAAACAGGCCATTGCCGAGTTGGCAGAATTGGGCATTCGCGGCGTGATGCTGACCGGTGATAACCCGCGCGCGGCGGCAGCCATTGCCAACGAGTTGGGGATTGATTACCGCGCAGGGTTGATGCCGGAAGACAAGGTGCAAGCCATCAGGGCGCTGAGTCAGCAGCAACAGACGGCAATGATGGGTGATGGCATCAACGATGCCCCGGCGATGAAAGCAGCCAGTATCGGCATCGCCATGGGCAGCGGCACCGACGTGGCGCTGGAAACGGCCGACGCCGCATTGACGCACAACCGCCTGGTTGGGGTAGCCGAGATGATTCGTATCGCACGCGCCACGCACGCCAACATTCGCCAGAACATTGCCATCGCGCTCGGGTTGAAAGGGATCTTCCTGATCACCACCCTGCTGGGGATGACCGGCTTATGGCTGGCGGTGTTGGCAGATTCCGGTGCTACCGCGCTAGTGACCGCCAACGCGCTGCGTCTGTTGAAGAAACGCCCATAGCAACAATCCGTCAGGCCCCACGCGGGCCTGACGTTACTCCACCAGCCCTTTACGCAACAGATAGCGATAAGGGGCCGTTTCGGTTTCCTGCGCGACCAGCGTGTGTTCCATAAAGCGGCAAAAACCCGGAATATCGCGGGTGGTGGCCGGATCGTCGGCAATAATCAGCAACGTTTTACCGTTGTCCATATGGCGCACGGTTTTACGCACCATCATTACCGGTTCCGGACAGCGCAAGCCCAGCGCATCAAGCGTCTGGTCTGCCTGGGTAAAAATATCAGTCATGCATTATTCTCGATCAAAAACGATCGGCGAAGGCTCGCCGGATCTCACTGGCATACAGTTTACGCCAGTGGTTTTTCTGTGCAACATACGTTAACGTTTGCGTGAAATTTAACCACAACCTAGGTTGCATTGGTTGCGCAAACGCGTAATATGCGCCGCGCAGGCAAAAGTCTTTAACTGATAAATAGGCGTTTTCGGCGCAGTCAGTTTGCGGGCGGCCAGCGCGGAAAAACCGGAACGTACACGTAGTACGTGAGGATTTTGAGCACTGCCCAACCGGAAAATGACAAGTAAGATAGCCTATTAAATAGATTAAATGGGTTCCCTCACCCCAACTTAAAAAGGCTACATCATGTATTCGTTTACCGCTCAACAGCGCGTTACCGCGTTGGTTTGGCTATCGCTATTCCATATTGCCATCATTACCTCCAGTAACTATCTGGTGCAGTTGCCGATCAGCATTTTCGGTTTTCACACCACCTGGGGAGCATTTACTTTCCCGTTCATCTTCCTGGCGACCGATCTGACGGTCAGGATCTTCGGTGCCTCGCTGGCGCGCAGAATTATCCTCGCAGTGATGGTCCCCGCGCTGTTTATCTCCTATGTGATCTCTACCGTCACGTTTCAGGGGGAATGGCAGGGCCTGGGCGCGCTG
This sequence comes from Chania sp., assembly GCA_049288585.1. Taxonomy (GTDB): domain Bacteria; phylum Pseudomonadota; class Gammaproteobacteria; order Enterobacterales; family Enterobacteriaceae; genus Chania. The sequence continues at coordinate 20,620 of JBAQHZ010000365.1, read as the reverse complement.
ACCAGCTTTAACCTGTTTGTGGCACGCATCGCCGTCGCCAGCTTTATGGCCTACGTGCTGGGCCAGATCCTGGACGTGTACGTCTTCAATCGCCTGCGCCAACGCCGCACTTGGTGGCTCGCCCCAGCAGCGGCGATGTTCCTCGGCAATATCAGCGATACGCTAGCGTTCTTCTTCATCGCTTTCTACAGAAGCAGCGACCCCTTTATGGCCGCCAACTGGGTGGAAATTGCGCTGGTAGATTACGGCTTCAAGGTGCTGATCTGCATGCTGTTCTTCCTGCCGATGTACGGCGTGCTGCTAAACATGCTGCTCAAACGCCTGGCATCGCGCCAGCAAGACGGCCAGTTACAGCCGAGTTAATCCGCTGATAAGGGGTGGCTCGGCTGCCCCTCTGCTGCGCAAACAAGCCTTGTGACAACATCTGCCTTGCATTTCAGCCTGGAATACGGTGCCATACGCTACAACCCCCTACCTGTGAAGGAATAAGGAAGCCCCATGCGTAAAGTAGCAAAATTGATGGGTATCAGCCTGTTAGTGCTTGGCCTTGCGGCCTGTGACGGTGCCAAAGACAATAAAGAGCCGGTCAACGGCAGCGCGAGTACCGCAGCCAACCAGACGGTGAGCTTACTGGATGGCAAACTGGCCTTTAACCTGCCAAACGGCATGGCGGATCAGAGCAGCAAGCTGAGCCAGCAGTCCAATAACCGCCACGTCTTCGCCGACAGCACCGGCCAACGGGCATTGATCATCATCCTCGGTGATAAACCAGCAGACAGCCTGGAAACTCTGGCCCAGAACATGGAACAGCAACAGCGCTCACGCGATGCCAACCTGCAGGTGATCACCAACAAAGTTATCGATATCAACGGAGTGTCATTGCGCCAACTGGATAGCATCATTACCAGCAGCGGCCAAAAGGCTTACTCGTCGATCTTGCTCGGTGAGCTGGGTAACCAGCTGCTGACCATTCAGGTCACGCTGCCAGCGGATAACCAGCAGCAGGCGCAAAGCGAAGCCGAAAGCATTATCAGTTCGCTGAAGTTACAGCCTTAATGTAGCAAGGGCCGGTGTTCGTACCGGCCCCTTTAATTTCTAGCCCAGCGCCTGTGCCAGCACGGTGATCGGGTGTTCACAGCGCTTGCTGGTCGACATCTCGATCTGCCATTTACAGGTTTCGCAGTCGGTAATCACCAGGTCCACGCCGCTCTCTTCAATCTGGCGGAATAATGAAGCACCAATGCCCTGCGAGGTTTCATAGTTCTCTGACTTGAAGCCGTAAGTCCCGGCGATCCCGCAACATTGCGACTCCAGCACCACCAGCTCCAACCCTGGGATCTGCCGTAACAGCTCCAGCGTGTAAGCAGTCCAGCCCATTTTTTCCATATGGCACGGCGTATGGTAAGCCACGCGCAGCGGGGTGTGCTTGAGCGGTAAACTGCGCCCCTGGCTCAGCAGGCGATAAAGATAACGCGTTGCCAGTTCCACCCGTTCGCGCACTGCCGAGGTATCGATCCCCAACAGATGCGGATATTCATCGCGCAGGGTAAAGGTACAGCTCGAAGAGGTGGCGACTACCGGAATACCGCGCTCCAGCACCGCATCGTGCAAGGATTCGGCGTTCACCTTGGCCTGCTTTTTAGCCTGCTCCATAAAGCCATTGGCGATCAGCGGTACGCCGCAGCATTTCTCACGCTTCAGCAGTTGCACGCCGATATCCATGGCGTTGAAAACCTTGATCAGATCTTTACCGAGCTGCGGATGGTTGTAATTGACAAAGCAACCGTGGAAAAACGCCACCTGTTCGCTATAACGCTGTTGCTGTTTCGCCTGTTGGCGATACCAGCGGCGGAAGGTGCCGAAAGAGTATTTTGGCAGCTCACGCCGGTGATCGATCTTCAGCGCTTTATCCAACAGCATGCGTACCGGCTTCAACCCGGTGGTGGCATTAACGATCGGCGCAAACGGCGTTGAAAGCGAGCCCATGATATCGGTATGGCTGAGAATAGCGTCGCGCAGCGTCGGCTTTTTCTGGCTGAAATTGGCGCGGGCGCGCTGGATAATGTCACCGATTTTCACCTCGGATGGGCACGCCACTTCACAGCGTTTGCAGTTGGTGCAGTATTTCAGTGCCTCATCATACAGCGCCGGATCTTTCAGCCGCAGGCGCTCGCCATCCGGCCCGGCCTGCTTCGGCCCCGGATAGAGCGGGTTAACCTTGGCCACAGGACAATAGGTGGTACACACCGTGCATTTAATGCAGCTCTCAAAACTGTTGTCTTTTAACAGGCTCATACCGAAACCTCCTGCATAGCAATCTGTTGCGCCACGTGCAACGCCCCAATCAGCGATACTCCGGCTCCACAGCCTTGCTGTAACGGATCGTAGCCCCCGACCACGGCACCGATAGCGTACAGGTTCGCCATCGCCTGCCCCTGCTTCAGCGCACGTAAACTGGCATCGGTCTGCACGCCAAATTGCAGATAGGGTTGCGGCGCGAACAAATCGCTGCGGCTCCACTCTTCACGCTGGGGCTTGCTGTAAACATCGAGGCCAAACACCGGTTCACGGATGCCGTCAAACTCCGCCACCAGCCCATTGCTGAAGAAACTGCCGCTGGCCAACACTACCTGCTGCGCACGCAGCGGGATATCGGTGTGGTTGCGCGTATACAGGCCGTTAATACGTTGCCCGTCAAAATCCGCCCGCAGTACGGTATCCCCCGGCATAAATACGCCACCCAGTTGCTGCAAACGCTGGCGCAATGCCTGATGCAACCGCATGCCGAGCACCGAAGGCGGCAGCGTCGGCAACAGGAATACCGGTTTGCCTAGCGCCTCGCGCAGCGCCGCCAGTGGCCGATCGCTTTCCAGCCCCAGACAGGCAGGTAAGAAGATAGCTTCCGCCTCACCCGCCTGGCGTTTTATCTCTTCCGTCAACACGGCCAGATTCTCTGGCACATCCAGCACGCGGGCGATATTCACCGCGCGGAACTCACTGGGGTTATTACGCAGCCGATCCAGCAGTGGTAAATGCAGCGAAGCGACCTCGGCTTTCACGCCCTGTTCCTCGGCCAGCGAACTGGCCGCCATCTGCGGCTGAAAATCCAGGAAGCCTTCGATGCCCAGCACCGCAATCTTACGCCACGGCAAAACGCCGCCAAGCGCAGTGGTCGGAATCGCCTGCGGGCTGAGCCAGGTGGCGCGGCGCGTGCCGAGCGGCGTGACGCGTAAGTGGTTACGCTCGCTGCTGCCCTGCATCTGCACGCCACAGCGCGCCAGCAACTGCACCGCCTCTGCGGCCAATGTGGCAACGCAGGTTGCACCCATCAGGCTATAAGGGTGTTGCGGAGCCTGCTGCGCCAGCGCCGGTAAGGCCGCCAACGGTGATTCCACCGCCGTGCCATCGGGCAATTGCGCCAGCAGATCGAGCGAGCCGGAAGAAAAATAGAGCGCACTCTGGCCAGAACTGACCACTGCGCAACGCTTGCCCTGCTCGGCTAAACGGATGGCGCAGCTCAGCCCTGCCAACCCGCCGCCAATCACTACCACGTCAAATTGCATCATCGGCCTCCTGCTGCTGATCACCGCGCGCATCAAGCCCGCACAACCCCTGGTAAACCCAACTGGTGAACTCACTGGCCCGCAACGCATCACCCCAGGCGATAGGCCGCACGCCTTTCCAGCGTTCATTGAGGAAGTGAGAGAGTTGCGCGATAGATTGCTGCGGCGTGGTGACATTAAAGTGCGTGAGTAACCCAGCAGCACGGCAGGCGCACAGCTCCCCTTGGCAGGTGCCCATGCCAACGCGGGTGCGGCGACGCAGATCGACCAAGTTATTGACGGTCAAGGAATTCACCGCGTAGCGGACTTCACCGGCGGTCACCGCCTCGCATTCGCACACCAGGCTGTTATCCAGCCGATCGCCCGAAGGAATCTGGCTTGCGCGATCGCCGTGGCGATATACCGCCGAACCCCGGATGCTCGCCGGCAGCGACACCACGCTGCGCACCGTTTCTTCCGCCGACTGGCGGGAACCCGGCAACGCCACTTGCGCCGTGGTGCACGGGCTATTAATGCCCAGCTTGGCGCACACTTTGTCGGTCGCCCATTCTGCCATCAGCCGGTAGGTCATCAGCTTGCCGCCGGTAATGGTGATAAAACCTTCCAGGCCGTCACGTTCCGCGTGATCGAGCAGCACAATGCCGCGGCTGACGTTACGCCCGGAGGGATCGTCATCGCGCGCCACCAGCGGCCGCACACCGGCGTAGGCACGCAAAATGCGGGTTTGCGCCAGTATTGGCGACAATAGCGAGCCTTCGCGGATCAGCACGTCCACTTCCTGCGGGGTAACCACCATGTTGTCGATCTGGTCGTAATCAATGCGGGTAGAGGTGGTGCCGATCAACGAGATAGTATCTCCCGGCACCAGAATGTCGGCGTCTGCCGGTTTGCGGCAGCGGTTGATCACCATGTTATTAATGCGATGGCCGAGGATTAACAGCGCCCCTTTGGCCGGGAACATGCGCACCCGCAGATCGGCATATTCTGCTATCTGTTGGCCCCAAATGCCGGCGGCATTCACCACCACCTGCGCATAAATGTCGTATTGACGAGCGTTTTTATGGTCGAAAACGCGCACGCCGGTCACCCGATCGCTCGTCCGCAATAAACCTATAACCTGATGATAGGTGAGCACCTGTGCACCATGTTCACGCGCATCCAGCATATTGGCGGCGGTCAGCCGGAAAGGATCGACGGTGCCATCCGGCACCCGCACAGCGCCGATCAACGCCGGGTTAGCCGCAGGCTCCAGACGCAGCGCCTGCTGGGGTTCGATTGCTTCGGCATTAATCCCGGCATTCAGGCAGGCGGTAATAAACTGCTGTTGATAGGTCAGCGAATCCTGCGGCAGGGTAATAAACAAGCCATCGCTAGGTTCGATGCAGTGGTGAGCAATGCGTTTCAGTATGCGGTTTTCTTCAATGCACTCGCGGGCCGATTCACCGTCGGTCACCGCATAGCGCGCCCCGCTGTGCAACAGCCCATGGTTACGGCCGGTCGCCCCGGTGGCGATGTCATGCCGCTCCAGCAAAACGCAGCGCAACCCGCGCCGTGCACAGTCTCGGGCAATACCTGCACCGGTCGCCCCGCCGCCAATAATGATCACATCCGTTTCGGTCACTGGTGAGTCGTTATTCATTACGCCCCCTGGGCCTATGGTTATCATCCTATTGGTACACATTTATTAAGGATTTTGTTTGATAAGGAACAATAACGAACAAAAAACGAAAGTAAAATGACCTTAAAAAACCACAAATGTGATCAAAATCACAAGTTTTTGCTGTTTACTCATTTCAAAATGTTAATCAATCGCGCAGAATCCGCCGATGTTTCATAAAAGTGTAACAATTGCGCCATCCATCACAATGGGACTCGCGGGTTTTGACTAGGATGGCGCTCGTTATGGAACAATTTGACAACACTTAATTCTGGTATCCGCTCGATCATCTTCAGGACATCCGTTTCCTGCTGATGTAATAACTGATAAAGCCATCGGAGGCGCTCATGTTGAGTATTTTTAAGCCAGCCGCACACATTTCCCGTGTGCCAGTCGATAAGGTAGATCCGCTCTACCGTAAGCTGCGCTGGCAAATTTTTATGGGGATTTTCTTCGGTTACGCCGCCTACTATCTGGTGCGTAAAAACTTCACCCTGGCGATGCCGTATCTGATCGAGCAAGGTTTCAGCCGTGGGGACCTGGGCTTTGCGCTGTCAGGGATCTCCATCGCTTATGGTTTCTCCAAGTTCATCATGGGGTCGGTTTCCGACCGTTCTAACCCGCGCGTGTTCCTGCCCGCAGGCCTGATCCTGTCAGCCGCAGTGATGCTGTTTATGGGCTTTGTGCCTTGGGCAACCTCCAGCATTGCGGTGATGTTTGTGCTGCTGTTCCTGTGTGGCTGGTTCCAGGGCATGGGTTGGCCACCGTGTGGCCGTACCATGGTGCACTGGTGGTCGCAGAAAGAGCGTGGCGGTATCGTTTCGGTGTGGAACTGTGCCCATAACGTGGGTGGTGGTCTGCCGCCACTGCTGTTCCTGCTGGGGATGGCGTGGTTCAACGACTGGAAAGCGGCGCTGTATATGCCAGCCTTCGGTGCGATCCTGGTGGCGATGATCGCCTTTGCTCTGATGCGTGATACCCCGCAGTCCTGTGGTTTACCGCCGATCGAAGAGTACAAAAACGACTACCCGGATGACTACAGCGATAAAGCAGAAGAAGAACTGACTGCCAAGCAGATCTTCATGCAGTACGTCCTGCCGAACAAGCTGTTGTGGTATATCGCCATCGCTAACGTTTTTGTCTACCTGTTGCGCTACGGCATCCTCGACTGGTCGCCAACCTACCTGAAAGAAGTCAAACACTTCACGCTGGATAAATCATCCTGGGCCTACTTCCTGTACGAATACGCCGGTATTCCAGGCACGCTGCTGTGCGGTTGGATGTCGGATAAGGTATTCAAAGGTAACCGTGGTGCCACCGGGGTGTTCTTCATGGTGCTGGTCACCATCGCCACCATCGTTTACTGGCTGAACCCGGTGGGTAATCCAGGCATCGATATGGCCTGTATGATCACCATCGGCTTCCTGATTTACGGCCCGGTGATGCTGATCGGCCTGCACGCGCTGGAACTGGCACCGAAAAAAGCGGCGGGTACGGCGGCAGGCTTCACCGGTCTGTTCGGCTACCTGGGTGGCTCCGTTGCCGCCAGCGCCATCGTTGGTTACACCGTAGACTATTTCGGCTGGGACGGTGGCTTTATGGTGATGATCGGCGGCAGCATCGGCGCAGTCATCCTGCTGTTGTTAACCATGATCAGCGAGAAGAAGCATCACGCTGATATCGCAGCCAAACGCGGTTAACTGTCACAATACTTTTGCATAATTTAAAGGTCGCTCTCTGCGTAATGCCGGTCAGTTAAGGCTAACCAGTTCCCTCTCCCTTGGGGAGAGGGTTAGGGTGAGGGGTGATCACCGCACTACAAGCCCCTCACCCCGGCCCTCTCCCACGGCGAGGGGGGCGACTCCTTTAGCCATTGCGCATGATTATGCAGTTTTGCGTTTAACTGACCAGCATCACGCTCTCTGCGGCCTTTTTACTTACCTCTGCCTATAAAATGGAGATTATAGAATGCGAACTCAAACCAAAGCCCTGCTAACAGGGATCATTCTCGCCACTTCAATGCTCAGCGTTGCGCAGGCCGCAGATAAACTGGTCATCGCCCACCGTGGTGCCAGCGGTTACCTGCCGGAGCACACGCTGCCTGCCAAGGCTATGGCCTACGCCCAAGGCGCGGACTATCTGGAGCAGGACGTGGTCATGACCAAGGACGACAAACTGATCGTCCTGCACGATCACTTCCTTGACCGCGTGACCGACGTGGCGCAGAAGTTCCCAGACCGCAAGCGTAAAGATGGCCGCTATTACGCCATCGACTTCACCCTGGCCGAGATCCAGTCGCTGAAGTTTACCGAAGAGTTTTTGGTTAAAGACGGCGTACAACAGCAGAAATTCCCTAACCGTTTCCCAATGTGGAAATCTGATTTCCGCATCCACACGCTGCAAGATGAGATTGAGATGATTCAGGGGATGAATCACTCAACCGGCAAGGATATTGGCATCTACGTGGAAACCAAGGCGCCTTGGTTCCACAAAATCGAAGGCAAAGATATCTCCAAAGCCGTGCTGGAAGTGCTGAAATCCTACGGTTACACCAAAAAAGACGACAAAGCTTACCTGCAAAGCTTCGATGCACCGGATTTAGAGCGGGTGAAAAAAGAGCTGTTACCGGCGATGAACATGGACATCAAACTGGTACAGCTGATCACCAATACCGGCGATCAGAAGGTAAGCGAAACGATGGTGATCCACCCGGACGGCAGCCTGACGCCGTACAGCTACGACTGGATGTATGAACCCGGTGCTGCCGCCAAGCTGGCTAAATATGCCGATGGCATTGGCCCATGGTATCCAATGATTGTGAAAAGCACTTCAACCCCTGGCCACATTGAGCTGACCACCTTGGCGAAAGAGGCTAAACAGCAGGGCTTGCAGATCCACCCTTACACCTTCCGTGCCGATCCGGGCCAGGTTCCTGCCTACGCCAAGGATTTCAACGATATGTTGAAAATTTTCTACATTGATGCAGGCGTTGACGGCCTGTTCACCGACTTCCCGGACAAGGGCGTACAGTTCCTGCAACAGCACAAGTTACACAAATAACCCCAGCCAGCCCTGCCCATTCGGGCGGGGCTTCCCAAGAACCTACTCGAGTAACCAATCCCCCACAACCTTGAAAGCCGACCGGTATAATGGAAGGATACGGATCATGGTTATTACGAGGATGCAGTTTATGGAACGCTCGGTCTTATTGCAGCATCTTAAAACGTCATGTTATGCCCTATCGGCCATTGTGCTAAGCGGATGGGTCGCCGACGCGCTGAATGAAGGGCTGATCTTCAAAATGGTATTACGCTTTTTCCGCCCAGACGACGTTGAGCGTTACTCCCATCCATTTAGCGATCTCGTCAGTTTCCTGATTTGGTTTATCCCATTACTCTTTACCACGCTGTTACTGTTATTTGCCTCGGTAATGACCTTGCATCATGTTAAAAAACCGCACCTTTACCAGATCGCTAAAAGAAAACCGCTACTCTACTGCCCGCAGGTGGTGGGTTCCCCGCCGCTGGAGCATTTACCTTCATTCTTGCAAACTTATCGGGCAGCCGAGAAATTATCACTGCTGATTCCGGAATCCTTGCAGCAGGAATATAGAACTACGCTGGCGAATATGGCGGGGAACAGAAATTATGAAATCCACCTGCTCAAAGAGCATGACGATCTGCAAAAAATAACCTTAGAGATGGAGCAGTGGATCAAAAAAGCAGTGAAAAACCAGCAGCACGAAAATCATACGCCGCTGTTGTTTGATATTACCTACGCCTCAGCGGCCCGCAGCAGCGCCGCTTTATTTTGCAGTTTGGATCAGGATATGGAGCTCATTCAGGCCGCTCCTGATGGAAGATTATATTCGTACGATTTAGTCTGCAAAATTCAGGAATAAACCGCTTTCACAATTGACCATGCAACCGGGCACGGAACGAAGGTGCCAGCAGATAATCCATACACCAGCGGCTGACCTTGCCCATGCCATCGGAACGAGCGGCTAAAAAGATCTGCGTGGCATGTTTATGTTCCTGCATCGATTTTTTGACTAACGAACCGCAGTTCAACAACGGTAAAGCCAGATGGTGCGGCACATAACCAATGCCCACATTGCGTTGGATAAGCTCAATGGCGGTGGCGAAATCAGGCACAAACATCGGTTTTTGCCCCTCCAGCAACCACGCCTGCTGCGGCACAAAATTGACCGCGGTGTCGCGGATGCACAGCGCCGGATAGTGCCGCAGTTCATTGTTCTGTAATGGCAGAACCTGGGTGGCCAGCGGATGCTCTGGCCCGACGACGAAATCCCATTCCAGGTGGCCTATCGACTCACTGATAATCCCTTCGGTGCTGGGCACCACATGCGGAGCGCCAATCACCAGATTAGCCCGTTTGCCATACAGCGCATCCCAGCAGCCGTTATACACTTCGGTATCAATGGTCAGCCGGGTAGAGGGGAACATCGCTTCAAAGTCACAAACAAACTCCACGATTGCCGAACGGGGAATAATATTGTTCACCGCGATCGTCAGCTCCTGCTCCACACCGCCGTGAATCAGGGCGGTATTACGCTGTAGCGCGTCCAAATCATTGAGAATGGTTTTGCTGTGTTCGACAAAGTACTCACCCGCCGGGGTGAGTTCGATATAGCGGCCTTTGCGCAGGAAGAGTTCAACGCCAAAGCTCTCCTCTAATTTTTTAACCGTATAGCTGATCGCGGAAGGGACTTTATTCAGGTGCTCGGCGGCGGTAGTAATGCTCTGGTATTTGGCAACCAGATGGATGACCCGCAATGTTTCGTCGGAGATAAACATAATGATTCCCTGAAGCAGCCTAGAGAGGAGACTGCCAGCTTACGTGCTGGCAGCATATTCACTATGTTCGATTATACCTGAGTATTATTTTTGCGTACCGATCCGGCTTAACAGCGCATAACCCACGCAGGCCACCAGGATCGAGTCCACCGAAGGAATGGTGGTCAGGGTAAACATCCCTTTCACCGTCATAAACCCCACCGCCGAGCCCGCAGCCCAGGCAACAAACGTCAGCAGCTTGATCTGCGGTTCCGCCGCTAGCACCGTTTCCTGATAGCCCTGACGGCGATAGAGGAAGAAATCGGCGATATAAATACCAGCCACCGGCGGTGTAGCAATGCCCAAGAACAGCAGGAACGGAATAAACCAGTTCATGATATCCATACTGCCGACAATCGCCGACAGTATGCCCAGCCCCAGGGTGATCTGCCATTTCGGGAAACGGGTCAGTAACGTTGAAACCACTAAGGTGCCCTGGAACATATTACCGGCGTTGCCGGTGATGCAGGCAAACACCAGCAACAACGCCGCCGGTAATACCGAACCGAATACCGCCATCGCCGCCAGCAGCGACCCTTGCCCACTTAGCGCACTCGGAGTGGCTCCCACCCAATACAGCAGTGGGTAAGCGATAAGGAAGGTGATCAACGCGCCGATCAGCGCATGCTTACGGTTATGCACGAAGCTGCCAAAGTCCGGCAAGGTGGCTACCAGCACAATGATCGTCCCCACCACGGTAGACACCGCCACGCCGATGTCCATACTGCCAGCGCGTTGTGCCAGTTCCACCTCGCCGTGCGTCGCCACATACAGGATATAACACAGTACCAGCGCGATAATCGGCACTGCGATCTGTGCTACTTTGCCCAGCACGGCAAAACCAAAGGCGGTAGACGCGACGAAAATACAGCACCCCACGGCCACCAGCAGCGGCGTTGGCAGATCCATGCCACGCTGCGCCAGCAGATCGTGCACCGAATGACCGAACATATTGGCGGTCACCGCAATCCAGCCAAACAGGCTGATCGCCATCAGAATGTTGATGGCCACCGCGCCGCGTTCGCCGAAGGGATACTTCACAATGCCGTAGGTTGGCAAACGGGCTTTTTCACCCACGCTGATGGTGATGGCGGCCAACACTGCCAGAATAATCCCCCCTAAGCCCACCACGGTGGTCAGCTCTGAACGGGATAGCTGGTTGCCGAGGCTGGAAGAAGAGAGCAGCACCGGGGTAACCGCAATCCCCAGTAAGATCATCGCAATATGAAAGCCGGATGCGGTACTGACGCTTTCATCCGTTTTACGCATAAATTACTCCTATGGAGTTTTGTATCAGGAGGTCCCGCCAGCGCACATCAGTGCCACTGGCGGGGCATAGCCTGAAGAGCTAGAAACTCATTCTGTGAAGGTTTCACCGGTATACTGTCGCCAGCCGCCGCACTCGGTAATTTCCTTTTGCCCGGCCACCAGCCAAGGTTCCGCCAGTACGCCCAGCACTTCGTTGCCGTTGAGCAACTTCACTTTGCCGATCGACAGCCCAGCCGGTTCACTCAGCAACAGCGTCGCGAACGACGCCATCGGTAGCTCCCAGATTTCCAGCGCTACCGAAACGCCGCCTTCCATCACCCGGATCATGCCGGGGTGGCGATCGTTAATACTCCACAGCCGATAGTGGGCATCGGTTTGATCTTCACGAACAAAAACCCCGCCTGCTGCGGTCATGTTGCCGTTCAGTTCCAGGCCGCGCATCAAGGTGCCATTCACAGCCACCAAAGTAGTCTGACTCATCGTGTTAATTCCTTAATTGTTATGACTTAATCCAAGTACCGGTCTGGTGATTCAGGGCCGCCTTAATGGCTTGCGGGCTGGTGATCAGCCCCTGGCCGTTCTTGCCCTGCTGCTGACTGCGGGTGACAAAGCCCAAGATAGCTTCGACTTTCGGCTGCATGCTGCCAGCGCCAAATTGCCCCTGTTGCAGTAATTCCTGCGCCTGTTCAATGCTCAGCGTATCCAGCCATTGCTGCTGGGGAGTGCCAAAATTGATGGCAACCTGTTCAACGCCGGTTGGGATCATCAGCAGGTCCGCACCGAGCTGTTCTGCCAGCAATGCCGAGGCGAGATCTTTATCGATCACCGCTTCTACGCCTTGCAGTTGTTGGTGTTCATCGCGGATCACCGGGATCCCACCGCCGCCACAGGCGATCACGATGCAGCCCTGCGCCAGCAGTTGGCCGATCACCTCACACTCAATGATCTCCAGCGGCTCAGGGGAAGGCACCGTGCGGCGCCAGCCGCGGCCCGCGTCTTCCATCACCGTCCAGCCCAGCTTCTGCTGGCGCTCCAACGCCGTTTTCTGGTCGAAAAATGCCCCTACCGGCTTGCTCGGGTGCTGGAAGGCGGGATCATCAATGCTGACCAGAGTTTGCGTCACCAGCGCGACCACAGGGCGCTGAATCCCCCGGCGTTGCAGTTCGTTATTCAATGCCTTCTGGAACATGTAGCCAATCGCGCCCTGGGTATCGCCCACCGCATAGTCCAGCGGTACCGGTGCCACTTCTTCCGCCGCCAGCTCTGAACGGCGCAGGATAAACCCGACCTGCGGCCCGTTGCCGTGGGTCAGCACCAGATCCCAACCGGCTTCGATCATCTCAACAACGTGCCCGACGGTTTCCATCACCGCCTGATACTGATCGGGAATGCTGTTTTGCCGATCGTTCTGAATCAATGCGTTACCGCCGACGGCAACCACGGCTAAAGGTTTGCTCATGCTTTTTCTCCCGCAGGCAGTGACTGAGCCAACGCCTGAATGGCATCGACGAAACAAGGCATCGGCGCGGTGGTAATACCTGCGCCAATCTGCCCAACCCCTGCCTGTTTGTGGGCGATACCGGTATTGATCACCGGCAGGATCTGGCGATCGGCCACTTTACGCGCATCGATCCCCGCCGCCGTCGGCGCAAAGTTGAGCGCAGGCAGGGTAAAGGCCGGGTTAGCACCGACGGTAATCGCCTGCATACGGCGGCTGTTATTGGTGGCATCGGCCGGTGTACCGCCGACAAACTTGACGATGGCCGGTGATGACGCCATGGCAAAACCACCCACGCCTGCGGTTTCTGTAATCGCACTGTCGCCGAGATCGGCCGCCGCATCCTCTACGCCGTAACCGGGGAAGAACAGCCCTTCCACCGCGTTGGCCGGAGCCTGGAACCAGCGATCGCCGGTGCCGGACAGGCGGATACCGAAGTTGACGCCGTTACGCGCCATCACGGTGACCATCGAGCTGTAGGGCACATCGGCGGCAGCATCCATCATTGCTTTACAGGCGGCCATCGACAGGTTGAGGAAGAAGTGATCGTTGCCGGTAATAAACGCCACTACGCTTTGCAGCGTTGCCAACGGCAGGTTGCAGGCCAGCAACGCTGGCACCAGGCGCTTAATCAGCAGCCCGGTCGCCGCGGCGTTACGGTTGTGAACCTCATCCCCCATGTGCAGCGCCTGCGCCATCAGCGGTTTCAGTTCCAACTCGCCAATCTGACGTACGGCGGCTTTCAACGCCGGTGCCAGTTCTTGCTGCATCCAACGCAGGCGCTGCAACACTTCTTCATTGTTGGCACCAAAGCGCAGCACTTTGCCCAGGCCTTCGTTGAAGTTGCTGAACGCACGCTGGCCGTTGGTTTTGTTTTCAATCACCCACAGCGGCATGGACGGGCTGATAATCCCCGCCATTGGCCCAACCGCCTGATGATGGTGGCAAGGCTCCAGCTCTACCGCGCCGTCAGCGATCAGGCGCTCGGCGGCCTGATGGTCGGCAGCCCAGCCTTCAAACAGGATCGCGCCCACAATCGCCCCTTTCACCGGGCCACACATATCCGCCCAAGCAATCGGCGGGCCGGAGTGCAGGATCAGCTTGCGCTGCGCCATGGCAGGAATGGCCTCAGCCGCGCTCATCACGTCAATCAGCACCGGTTGAGCACTCAGGTAGCGTTCGAAGGCGATCTGGTTGGCCTGTTCGACCAACGGGTGGCGAATCAACTCAGCCAGATCCAGCCCGGCCTGCACGTCGCCCAAAGCGGGCGGTTGCCAGTTCAGCGCAACCACGTCGCCATTGGCCTGTTTCAGGTTATCGGCAAAACCGGCCAGCCCGGCATTCACCACTTTCAGTGGCTGCTGGAATAATGGATTCATGCTTTTTCTCCGTTTTTCTCTGCCTGAATACGGGCAACCAGGCTGGCCCACATGGCCGCCTGGGCATTACAGCCCGCAATCAGTACGCCAGCCTGACGCAGAGCCGCAATCTGGCGTGAACGTTGTTGTGGATCGGCCTCGGTGCCGCAGACATGGGCAATCAGCAACGGCCTGGATTGGTTATGGCTTTGGCTCAACAGGGCGAGCAGTTCGGTCGCTGGCTCAGCCGCCGCGCCATAGCCCAGCACCAGATCAAACAGCACCACGGCGGTCTCGGCGTCATTCAACTCAGCCACAATCCGCTGGTTGCGCAGTGTTGGGTCGATCATCGGGTGCGGTCGGCCACGGGTAAAGTCATCGTCGCCCATGTCGATCAGCGTATGGCCCTGGCTGCGCCAGATATCCGCCAGCCTGGTGTTACCCTTAACCGGCGTATTCGACGCCGCGCTGAACCCTTGCTGCTGGCACAGCAGTTGGCCTTCATAGCAGAAAGTGCCACCGGCAAACACACCGCGAATAGCGCGGCGAGTAGCTGGCAAGCTGGCGCTGGCGTTTTGCAGGATTTGCCGATCTTCCGCTGATATCGTGGTGACCGAGGCCGGTGATGGCGTGCCGTTAGCCAATGCCACCGCCAGCCCGGCGGCATCTGCTAGCGTAGCCGCCGCGGTGATCCCAGGACGAGTGACCTCTTCAGGCGCAGCGCCCAAGAAGTTAACCACCACCGGTTTACCGCAGGCTTGTGCCTGTTCAAGAATACGTTCGGCCACCGGGCGCGCCGGGGGCTTGGAGATTAGTACGATCACCTGAGTCGCCGGATCAGCCGCCAGCGCCTGCAACCCGTGCAGCATCGAGATACCGCCGATCTCTTCATGCAGATCGTGGCCACCGGTGCCAATCGCCTGAGAAATACCCGCGCCCAGTTGGTCGATGCGGCAGGTCACTTCCTGTACGCCGGTGCCTGACGCGCCAACGATGCCGATTGATCCGGTTTGCACCACGTTGGCGAAGCCCAGCGGCAAGCCGTTGATGATCGCGGTGCCGCAATCCGGCCCCATCACTAAACGGTTCTTGCTCTGGGCCAGCAGTTTGATCTGCTTTTCCTGCTCCAGGCTGACGTTATCGCTGAACAGCATTACGTTCATATCCAGGTGCAGGGCTTTAATCGCCTCGGCTGCCGCGTAGTCACCGGGTACGGAGATCAGCGCCAGATTAATGTCAGGCTGTTGCTCGGCGGCCATTTCCAGGCTTACCCACTGTGGCGCGCGCACGCCTTCGCCGCTGCTTTCTGCGGGTTTACTGTTAAGGCGCTGATGCGCCAGCTCAAGCGCGGCAACGCAGGCCTCTTCTTCCCCGCGCACGGCAATAATCAGATCGTTCGGCCCGGCCTGGCAGCCGTTATCCAAACCGGCATCGCGCAGTTGGGCCAGATTGGTGGCGGTTCCCATCACCACCGAGGCCTGTTCAATACCGGGCAGTTGGCTGATTTGCGCCGAAATCTGCATCAGCGATACGGAATCCTGATAGAGATTGGCAAAAACTTTATGCATTACACTCATAGCGGTTACCTGTACGAGATCTGCCCACCGGTTAACAGCAGGCAAAAGGGTTCCCTGCTGAAAAAGGCTTTTCAGCATGTTGAAATTAATCGGTTCATCTTGCAGGGCTTAGAGCGCGCTTCTTAACGTCCTCAGACCGTGTAACAAACCGGCCAAGCAATCCACACCGGAAGAGGCGCCAAACTGCATCACCTGCTGCGCTGCCGCCTGGATCTGGGTGGCAGCCGCCTCGGTGCCCAACAACAGCATCAAGTCACAGATCGGTTGCGAAACGTGGCCTTCCAGCGCGCGCGCCAGATAATGGCGGCTGATGTCATTGGTGCGTGATAGCTGGCTGCCAATAATGCTGCGCAGCGTGGCATCGTGCGTAGCGATGACAGGGTGCTGCCGCCACGGCCACAGTGCCGTCAGATATCCCAATAAATAGTCATCGCCATCCGGCGTCAGCCCGCGTCCGAAGCCGATCAGTGCGGTGACTTCTGCCGTCAGTTGCGCGGGGCTATCGGTAATCTCCAGCTTTACCGCCCGCGCAAGCGACGCCACACTGGGCAGCAGTTGCAGATCGCTTTCAATCTGCTGCTGTTGGCAATATTGGCTCAGTTGGCTGGCAAGCAGGGCGTAATGACGCAATACGCTCGAAAGCAAAGGGGCAAACTCACCTGACAACCACCGCTGTGGATGCCAGCAGGTACTGCGGTTCAGTACCATGCCCCAGCGTTCACTCTGCAAGGTACCGCTATCGAACCGGACCCGCTGCCCTGCCTGCATGTGGTAACGCCAGTCCCAATTGCCAGGAAGCGCAATGCGGATCGCATCCGGCAGATTCTGGTTATCGCGGCTCAGGATCGAGAGCAAATAACCGTCGGGGTGGCGCAGGTTTAGCGAACGCTGAAAGCCACTGTGTATCTGAAGCTCATCACCGTCTACCAACCTGCTGGCAGCCAGATAGCCCACAGAAAGCACCGGGAAAATCATTGGCTGCCCCATGCCGCTTAGCTCTGCAAACCATCCACAATGGCGGAAGCATCGCTGACCCAGCCGAAGATAGCGCCCTGCGCTTTGATCATCTCCAGGGCGTATTTCTGGAATTCCGGGAAGTAAGAGCCGACGCAGTCCTGCGGAATAATGCATTCGTAGCCACGGTCATTGGCTTCGCGCACGGTGGTATTCACGCAAACCTCGGTGGTAACGCCGCACACGATCAGCGTCTTGATGCCGTGATTTTGCAGGATCAGATGCAGATCGGTCTGGTAGAACGCGCCTTTCCCTGGTTTGTCGATCACCGGTTCACCAGCCTGTGGGTAAAGTTCAGGAATGATGTCGTGGCCCGCTTCACCGCGCACCAGAATACGGCCCATCGGCCCATGAGTACCGATAAAGGTTTGCCCACCGCGCGTCAGTTTGGCTGGAGGACAATCGCTCAGATCGGCACGGTGGCCTTCGCGGGTATGTATCACCAATAGCCCCTGACGGCGTGCGGCGTCCAGCACCCGCTTGCAGGGCTCGATAGCGCTACGGACGAAAGAGACATCATTACCCAGCGCTTCACCAAAGCCGCCCGGTTCAACAAAGTCTTTTTGCATGTCGATCATTACCAGCGCGGTGCTGCCAATCTCAAACGGCAGGGCAAAAGGTTCTGCGTGAAAAGTTTTCTGTGTCATGAGCATCTCCTGATTCGTTATGTTTCGGCCTGAAGGCCGATAATCTTGAGGATCTGCGTTGAGTATAAGGAGCGCGGGGAGACATAACAGATAAACGATTTCGCGGGCAGCGACGAAAATTTTGCAGCGGGATAAATACCCATACAATAAATGTGAGATAACCAGAGGGCTGGCTTTCAGTTGCAATTAGATTGATGCAGCAGCGAGGTTTGATTCGAAAAAATCGTTGATGGAATGTGAGCTGAGTCGCTGAGGCAGCGAGAGCGGGCGCAGCAGGCTGCACCCAGGCAAGTTACGACAGGAACATTTTGCGCAGGTAATGCGGCACCGCATCGTCGGCGTTAGAGCCGATCACTTCCAGATCCGGCAAGGTATCTTTCAGCCGCTGGTGAGCGCCACGCATGATGCAACCCTTGCCTGCCATCGCCAGCATTTCCAGATCGTTCATGCCATCGCCGAAGGCAATACACTCTTTCAACGAATAGCCGATGATCTTGGCCACTTCTTCCAGCGCGTGGCCTTTCGACACTCCGCCCGCCATCACTTCCAGGCAGGTCGGCAACGAGAAGCTGACGTTAACCCGATCGCCCCAGCGCGCGTTGATGGCATCTTCCAATGGCTGCAATTTATCGTGATCGTCGCAGGTGAAATACACCTTGCACACCCCATCGGTTTCCAGCAAGCCCGGCTCAAACAGCTGATATTTAAAGACAGATTCGCGGAAAAACTCTTCCTGCTCTGGGCTTTCACGGTTCATGAACCAGTCGTCGTTGCGGTAGACGTTGGTCAGGATCTCCTGATTGTCATGCATCATGGTGTAGAGATCGTGGGCGATATCTTCGTCCAGATTATGGCTGAAGATCAGTTCACCTGCGGTGTTGTGCACCCGCGCACCGTTGGAGGTGATCATAAAGGCGCTGATACCGAGATTATCGCGGATCTGGGCAACGTCGATATGGTGGCGGCCAGTGGCAAAAACAAAGTGTACGCAGCGCTGCGTTAGCAGCTTCAGCGTCTCTTTGGCATAAGGTGTCAGGGTATGGTCAGGAGACAGCAGTGTGCCATCTAAATCGGAAGCGACGACGTGATACATAGCGATATGTTCTAACCTCTAGTGGTGTTTTCGGCAGCAGCAGCGCTACCTAAGTGCTGGGCAAAGAAGTGCAGGATTGCATTCAGTGCCTCGGCGCGCATCGCGTCCCGTTCGAACAGGATCTCATGGCGTGCGCCTTTGATAACCCACGGTTTACCCCCTTCACAAGGGTGCCCCGCGTCTGACATTGCCTGACAAAAAGCCGAATGGGAACGGTTGTCGACCACCCGATCCTCACCAGCCTGCAATAATAAAATCGGTGTGGTTATTTTAGCTGCCTGAGCAATGATTTGCCGCCCGGCATGAATACTTTCTCGTACCCAGTGATAGGTTGGCCCACCCACCTGGAGTTCGGGGTAATCGGCATAATAGCGCAAACTGCGGCGATAACGCTCGCGGCTGTGGGTCAAAGCATTCACCACATAGGGCAACGGCCGCCATTGGCCAGTGCCGACGGCATAATAGTCACGCAGCGTCGGGCGCTTTTCCGCCCAGTTCAAAATACGATTCGCCATCCAGCCCGGCATCGGCAGGTAAATACCGAACATCGGCGCACATAATGCTGCTGCGGCAAAAGCTTGGGGTTCACGTGCCAGGAACTGCGCCATGATTGCGCCGCCCATCGAGTGCGCCAAAGCCAGATGCTGTTGATAACCGTGCGGCAGCACTTCCTGATGGTAAAAATGGGCAAAATCGTCAACGTAATCGGCAAAGTTTACCACATGGCCACGGTGTGCATCTGCCAGCATGCGCCCGGAGCGCCCTTGGCCACGGTGATCGATAATCATCACATCATAACCGCTGTGGAACAGATCGTAGGCCACTTCCGGGTACTTAATGTAGCTCTCGATACGCCCAGGGCTGACCACCACCACACGCTGGTGCTGCGGTGAACTGAAGCGCACAAAACGGATCGGCACATCGCCCACGCCGAGGAACTCGCCCTCTTCACGCTGCCGCCAAAAATCCAGCAATGGCCCGGTAGCAAAAGCAGAAAACTGTTTTTCGCGGCTTAACCATTCAGTGGAACTGAAAGTGGATGACGTCATCGAATGCCTTTTCACGGGGTATTTTGCGGTATCAACATACAAGGAATAATACTATACCCAAAATAATTTGAGTTGCTTGTAGGCGGCCACTGAGTGAAGCCCTAGGAGCATAGATAACTATGTGACTAGGGTGAACGAAGGCAGCCAACACCCAAGCAACTTGAAGTATGAAGGGTATATACCCTATGGATTTCGAGTTGCAGCTAGGCGGCAAGCGTAGGAATCCCTGGGAGCTTACTCGAGTAAGTGACCGGGGTGACTACGTGAAGCCAACAACGCTGCGGCTTGAAAGACGACGGGTATAGCGTATTGTGGCACACATTGGCGTATTCAGGGAGCATCGCAATGACCTTAGACTGGTGGTTAACCTATCTGCTGACAACCATTATCCTCAGTCTCTCCCCCGGTTCAGGGGCGATTAACACCATGAGCACCGGTATCAGCCACGGCTACCGTGGTGCAGTGGCGTCGATCGCCGGATTGCAGGTCGGGCTCAGCCTGCATATCGTGCTGGTGGGAATTGGCCTCGGTGCAGTGGTTTCCCAGTCGTTGCTGGCGTTTGAACTGCTGAAGTGGTTTGGTGCCGCCTATCTGGTATGGTTAGGCATTCAACAGTGGCGCGCCGCCGGTGCGCTGGATTTGCATACCTTGGCAGGCACCATGCCGCGCCGCCGCCTGTTTCGCCGTGGGGTACTGGTGAATCTGACCAACCCGAAAAGCATTGTGTTCCTGGCCGCGCTGTTCCCGCAGTTTATCGTGCCCAATCAGCCGCAGGCCGAGCAATACGTGATACTGGGCGTTACCACGGTGGTGGTGGATATCTTTGTGATGATTGGCTACGCCACGCTGGCGACGCGCATTGCCAACTGGCTAAAGACTCCGCGCCAGATGCGCTTGCTGAACCGTGTTTTTGGCTCACTGTTTATTCTGGTGGCTGGATTGCTAGCAACGGCCAGAAAAGCCTAAGGGTTCAATACTATACCCAAAATAATTCGAGTTGCTTGTAGGCGGCAACTGAGCGAAGCCCCAGGAGCTTACT
>JBAQHZ010000364.1:0-15297 GCA_049288585.1 Chania sp. | reverse complement strand
ATGCAGCAGGAGCTAAAGGTGTGGCCTCCCTCTCCCTGTGGGAGAGGGCCGGGGTGAGGGGCTTTAGTACGGTGATATGCCCCTCACCCTAGCCCTCTCCCCGAAGGAGAGGGAACTGGTTAGTCTTAACTGGCAAGCATTAGCGCATACGCGCTCCCGCTTTATTTGGCGCGGAACTGAGAAACCCACAGCACGGTAATTGCCAGAGCAAACACCACGCCAAAACCAATCCCAACCCCAATCACCGGCACGCCCAGTTTGACGACTAAGGAGTAGAGGCCAAGCATCAGCAACATAGCGGTATTCTCACCCAAATTCTGTACCGCAATCGCATTGCCTGCGCCGACCGAGCGCTTGCCACGCTCCTGCAACAACGCGTTCAGCGGCACCACAAAGAACCCACCTAGCACGCCGATCGCCAGTAACAACACATAGGCGTTCAACATGGCGGTCTGTACGGCAAAGAACGCCACCGCAACACCGATCAATATCCCGGCAGGCATACAGCGTTTAACGGTTTCCAGCGTAACGAAACGCGCTGCGGCGCCAGCACCGCCCACAATCCCGATGGCTACCATGGCGTTGAGCAGCGTTGGCGTCGCGTTGTCGGTGATACCCAAGGCCACCGGCACCCACAGCACCAGCAGGAAACGCAGCGTCACCCCGGCGCCCCAGAACAGGCTGGTACCGATCAGCGAAAAACGCGTCTGGCTGTCACGCCACAGCACCACGCAAGCGTTGAAGAAATTGCGCCCCATGGCGCGCGGGTGCCAGGAGGTCACCTTATGCGCCGCAGGCAGGCGTGGGATATACAGGTTAGCCACTACTGCTGCGCCATAGACCACGGCACAAACCACCAGTGCAGCCACAATATGCCAGTCTGCCAGCATCCCACCGGCGACTGAACCCACCAGGATCGCAGCAATGGTGGAGGCTTCCATTAATCCGTTGGCCTTCACCAGTTTTTCACCGCTGGTGATTTCCCCCAGAATGCCGTATTTGGCCGGTGAATACGCCGCCGCCCCTACACCGACCAGGCTGTAGCCCAGGAACGGATTCAAGCCAAAGCAGATCACCAGCGCACCGGCCAGCTTCAGGCCATTGGCCACCATCATCACCCGCCCTTTGGCGAAGCTGTCGGCCACCTGACCAACGAAGGGTGCAAGAATGATATAGGTCGCCACAAACGCCATTTGCAGTATCGGTTGGCTCCAGTCAGGGTACATCTGCTGTTTGATCAGCGCCAAAGTGGCAAACAGCAACGCGTTGTCACCGAACGCCGACAGGAACTGGGCGCAGATCACCGCGATCATGCCGCGCGACAGTAAGGGTGAATCGGTAGCATTCATCAGACATTCTCCGGCTGTTCAGCCATTTTACGCAGGGTAACGAAGTCCGGTTTGCCACTGCCGAGCAACGGCAGCGCTTTCACCAGACGAATATCACGCGGCACTGCCAGCTCAGGGCTGCCCTGTTCACGCGCCACCCGTAGCAAGGCTTCACGGGTAATGCTGCTGTCGTTGGTGAACAGCACCAGAGCTTCACCTTTGCTGCTGTCACTTTTCACCGTTGCCGCATGCTGCCCTTCCGGGGCGATACGCCATGCCAGTTGCTCCACGCTTTCCAGCGAGATCATCTCCCCCGCCAGCTTGGCAAAGCGCTTCACGCGGCCACGAATGGTACAGTAACCCTGTTCATCCAGCGTGACGATATCGCCGGTATCGTACCAGCCTGGCTGCAATACGCCGTTCTCATCCTCAGCGGCCGGAGCTTCCAGTTCGCCTGGGCGCTCAACGCGCAGATAGCCTTTCATGATGTTCGGGCCTTTCAACTGCAAGCGGCCACCCTGATCGATACCCGGCACCGTCATCAGGCGAGCTTCCATCTTCGGCATAATACGGCCTACGGTGCCAACTTTCGTCGCCATCGGCACGTTGATCGACACCACTGGCGCACACTCGGTCACCCCGTAGCCTTCCAGAATGCGGATGCCGTATTTGTCCTGATAAATCTGCTTGGTGCTGTCCGCCAGTTTTTCGGCACCGGCTACCACGTAGCGCAAGCGGGCGAAATCATACGGATGCGCAAAACGCGCGTAGTTATTGAGGAAGGTTGCCGTGCCAAACAGCACGGTGCAGTTACGGTCATACACCAGTTCCGGCACCACGCGGTAATGCAGCGGGCTAGGGTAGAGGAAAATCCGGCTGCCGGTCATCAGTGGCGTAATCAACCCCACCGTCAGGCCGAAAGAGTGGAACAGCGGCAGCGAGGACATAAAGCGATCGCGCGGGGTGAAATCCGCAATGGTGCGGATCTGTTCCACGTTGGCCAACAAGCTTGCATGGGAATGCACCACGCCTTTCGGGTTGCCTTCGGAACCGGAGGTAAACAGGATCAGCGCTGCATCATCCGGCTGCTGCGGCACCATCGCCCGCTGCGGCTGGAACAGATGGCGCAGGATCCACCATTTATCGGCCAGGGTAACGGTATCTTTCAAATCTTCCAGATACACCCAGTTGGCTTCCAGCACCTGCTCAGGCAGATGGGTCAGCTTGCCTTTTTCCAGAAACTGGCGTGAGGTGACGATGGTTTTGATCGTCGCCGCAGTCAGCGCACTTTTCAGCCCGTTGGCCCCAGCGGTGTAGTTGAGCATCGCCGGTACCCGGCCTTGCAGTGAAGCACCAAAAATTGCCGCAGCGGTAATGGTGGCGTTCGGCAGCAGCATACCGACGTGTTCACCCTGTTCGGTAAAACGCTGCAAAATACGGCTGACGCCGAGCGCCTTTTTGATAAGCCCCTGATAGCTGTCTTCTTTGAAGGCAACATCTTCAATGCACGGTTTGCTGCGGCCATAGCGTTGCTGCGCCGCCAGCAACGCGCTGAACAACGTTTGTGGCTCACGGGTGTCCATCCGCGCCTGCATCATAATCTGCTGTAGATGGTCACCGGCCATGACTCGACGTTCACGGGCGCGAGGCGCGTTAGGCATCGGAATGTGGGTGGGCGGCAAAATATGGATGTTGACCTGCGGGAACCAACGGAGTTTGAAAATCCCCTTCATGCGGCCAAACAGGCTGAACTCCGGGCCATCAATGCGCACCGGCACCACCGTAGCCCCCGATTTAGCGGCAATAAACGCCGCGCCATCATAAACCTTCATCAGTGAACCGGTCACGGTGATGCGCCCTTCCGGGAATACCACGATCGGTCTGCCCTGCTCAACCATGCGCACCAGGTGCTTTATCGCCATCGGTTTGGTGGGATCCAACGGCACAAAATCGATATACGGCTTCAGCCAGCGCATAAACCAACGTTCAGAGATGCTGGAATAGACGGCAAACACCGGTTTGATCGGCAGGAATAACGCCAGCAACGCGCCATCCATAAAGGAAACGTGGTTGGGGGTAATCAGCAGTTTCTGCTGCGCTAAATACCGGGCGTCGCCTTCAACGCGTACCCGGAACAACCAACGAAATACCGCGCGTAACATAGAAAAAATCATCCCACTCTCCCTGGGGTTGATGGCATTAACTCATTGTGGGGAAAGGATACTATATAGCGGGCAAAAAAAAACCTACGCATCCGCGTAGGTTGGTGCAATTAAAAATGGCTTCAACATACAGAGTATGTTGATTTCTCACCAATCAATACCTCTGGGACTACTACTCTAGAGGGGAGTCGATTAAGAAACTATCCTTGAATCGCAAGAGTTCTGCTCTAAATGCAACCAGCTGTAAATTTCCTACACGGCTCTGTAATAACTCGCTGAAATAGTTACCATCCTGTCGGCACAGCAAGAATAAAATCAGCATATCTGCAATGGCCGCCACAAGTTACGCATGCCAACGCTTGCAGCCCCCGAGTTTTTCCGCAAGACTGAGGAATGTAAGCGATTACCCAGGAAGTATTAACAGATATGGCCACGATTAAGGATGTTGCCAGGCTGGCGGGTGTTTCCGTCGCCACGGTATCTCGCGTAATAAATCACTCCCCGAAAGCCGGTGAAGGTTCACGCATTGCGGTGCTGGCTGCGATGGAGGAGCTGCAATATCACCCCAACGCCAATGCCCGTGCGCTGGCCCAGCAATCGACAGAAACCCTTGGCCTGATTGTTTCCGACGTTTCCGATCCGTTTTTTGGTGCCATGGTCAAAGCGGTAGAGCAGGTGGCCTATGCCACGCATAATTTCCTGCTGATTGGCAACGGTTACCACGACGCAGAAAAAGAGCGCCAGGCGATTGAGCAACTGGTACGCCATCGCTGTGACGCGCTGGTGGTCCATGCCAAGAAGTTGACCGACGATGAGCTAGCCGCCTGGATGCGGCAAATTCCGGGCATGGTGCTGATCAATCGCACCTTGCCGGAGTTTGAAACGCGCTGCGTGGCGCTCGACGATCGCTACGGTGCCTGGCTGGCCACGCGGCATCTGATCCAGCAAGGTCATCAGCGTATCGCCATTATCTGTTCCACCCACCAGATTTCCGATGCCGCTGACCGCTTGCAGGGCTATCTGGATGCGCTGGAAGAACACGGCATCCCGGTGGATGAGAAACTGATTACCTACGGTGAACCGGATGAAGTCGGCGGGGAGCAGGCGATGACCGAGCTGCTGGGGCGCGGCAAGAACTTCACCGCCATCACCTGCTATAACGATCCGATGGCCGCCGGAGCGCTTTCGGTGCTGAGTGATAACAGCGTTGAGGTTCCGGGCCAGATGTCGCTGATTGGTTTTGATGACGTGCTGATTTCACGCTACCTGCGGCCACGCCTGACTACCATCCGTTATCCGGTGGTGGCGATGGCTACCCAGGCCGCCGAACTGGCGTTAGCCTTGGCTAACCACCAGCCGCTGCCAGAAATCACCAATATGTTCAGCCCAACGCTGGTACGCCGCCATTCGGTGGCCAGTATCAATAACGTGTTCGACGTGAGTTAGAGCCTATCCTAATAGGCTCTGAGGTTGATGACAAAGTCGCCTTCTAGTCCGAAATACCCGGGTCTAGCGCACCGAAGGGCACTCCGACGGCTTACGCCGTTACGACCCCTTCGGCACGCTTCCCCTAATAACCGGCTTTGTCAGCAGTCTGATAGACTATCCGAATAGGCTCTTAGCCCAGCAGACGATGGTATAAATGTACCGGGCGATCCGGGTAATCCAACGCATCGCCAATGTACTGCCAGCCGTGGCGCTCGTAATAACCGCTAAACTCGGCATACAGATACAGTTCGCTGAACCCGGCCTGCTGGCTGTAATCCTGCACAAACTGCTGCAATTGCAGCCCCAAACCGTTGCCGCGCTGGCTTTCATCAACGTAAAGCGCCGCCAGCCACGGCGTGAGATCCTGGCGGCTGATCAGATCACAGCGCCATAACCCCACGGTCCCCACCGGTTTATCATCCAGTAGCGCGATGAAGGTGATCGGCAGCCCATCATGGCGCAGGCTGCTTTCCACCACGCTGGCGAAAAATGCCCGGCTGTTATCGCTGCCAAATGCCTGCCATTGCCAGTCGATAACCTGTTGCTGATGTTGCGGATAATCCGCCAGATGAACAATACGAATCACTCTAGTTTCCCCTGAAAGCCTTTTTACTCATGCTAGGGCGCAAACCACCGGTAATGCAAGACGCAACCGAAGATAACCCTATGCTAGACTGAGCATTATTTACCGCAGCGGACGTTGAAAGAGGTTAGCCACTGATGATCACCATGTTGGATGTCTCCATTCGCGCGGGGGTTTCTAAAGCCACGGTTTCACGCGTGTTAAACGGCACCGGGCAGGTGAAAAAAAGCACGCGCGATGCGGTGTTCAAGGCCATGGATGAACTGGGTTATCGGCCGAATTTTCTTGCGCAATCGCTGGCGAATAAAAGCTCCAACAGCATCGGCCTGGTGGTGTCCAATTTCGACGGCCCCTATTTTGGTCGCCTGCTGCGCCAAGCCGCCAAACTGATCGAAGCCAGCGGCAAACACCTGATCGTTACCGACGGCCACGATACGCCGGAAGATGAACTGCAAGCGGTGCAGTTACTGGCCGATCGACGTTGCGACGCCATTATCCTGTATACCCGTTTTATGAGCGAAGATGCGCTGATGACGCTGCTGGAAAGCCTGCCGGTTCCGGTGATGATCATTAACCGCGATCTGCCACAAGCCCGTGAACGCTGCGTGTTCTTCGAACAGCAACTGGCGGCCTTCAACGTGGTGGATTACCTGATCTGCCAAGGGCACCGCGACATCGCCTGTATCACCGGCCCGATCGATACGCCAACCGCCCAGGCGCGGCTGGCCGGTTATCGCCAGGCATTGGAACATCATCAGATTGGTTTTGTTGATGCGCTCGTCACCTACGGCGACAGCAGCGTGCCGGGGGGATACCACAGTTGCAACAGGTTGCTGCAAACCGGTGCGCCGTTCAGCGCCTTGTTTGCCAGCAACGATGATACGGCGATTGGCGCAATGAAAGCGCTTAACCAGGCGGGTAAACGCCTGCCGCAGGACGTTTCGTTGTTTGGTTTTGACGACGAACCCAGCGCCGCTTACCTACAACCGGCATTATCCACGGTGTATCTGCCGATCGATGCGATGATCGAGGCTGCCATCACGCAGGCTTTCCGCCTGATCAACGGTGAAAGCGTGCAGCCGTTAACCCCGTTTACCGGCGAACTGAAACTACGGGAATCCGTAGTTTCAGGGCCGTATGCAGGCTGATTGGCGTTAAATCAGTTCCAGGCCGATCAGCTCTTCAATGGTCTGGCGGCGGCGGATCAGGCGCGGTTCACCGTTTTCGAACAACACTTCCGGCAATAACGGGCGGCTATTGTAGTTAGACGACATCGATGAACCGTAAGCCCCGGTATCATGGAACACCAGATAATCACCTACGTTGACCGGCGGCAATGCGCGGGTTTCAATACCGCCGCCCGCTTGTTGGGTAAACACATCACCGGATTCACACAGCGGCCCAGCAATCACGGTATCGCGCAGTGGTTGGTTCGCCGTATCTCGGCCATCCGCCGGTAACAGAGAGATATGGTGATAGCTGCCGTACATCGCCGGGCGCATCAGATCGTTAAAACCCGCATCCACCAGCACAAAATGGCGGCTGCCCATGTCTTTCACCGCGCGGACTTCTGCCACCAGTACGCCCGCTTCGGCCATCAGGAAACGCCCTGGTTCAATTTCCAGTTTTACCGGATGGCCCAAATGCGCGGCCACGCGTTCGCGGGCGCGGTTCCACAAGCCGTAATAGTGTTCGGTATCAATCGCCTCTTCCCCATATTGATAAGGGATAGAAAGCCCACCACCGGCAGAAATCGCACTGATATCCTGACCCAGATCAATCACCTGCTGCACCATGGCGTCACATACGCTCTCTAAATGCTGATAATCAACACCGGAACCAATGTGCATATGCACACCAACCAGTTTCAGGCCGTATTGCTGAATTTTCGCTACCGCCTGTGGCAGATCGGCATACCAGATGCCGTGCTTGCTGTTTTCACCACCGGTATTGGTTTTCTGGCTGTGACCATGACCAAAACCGGGGTTGACGCGCAACCACACCGGATGACCGGCTGAAACCTGACCAAGTTGCTCCAGCATATCGATAGAACCGGCGTTCACCGGGATTTTCAGCTCACTGACGCGGGCCAGCGTGGCGTGATCGAAAACGTCGGCGGTAAAGACAATCTCTTCCCCGCCCGGCACAAAACCGGCCTGCAAAGCACGTTCGATCTCCCCCAAGGATACCGAATCCACTCTCACGCCTTGCTCACGCATCAGGCGCAGAATATGAATATTCGAACAGGCTTTCTGCGCAAAGCGGATCACATCGAAGTGGCGTAGCTGGTTGATCCGTTGGCAAATGATATCAGCATCATAGGCCCAAACCGGGCAGCCGAAGCGTTGCGGCAATGCCAGCAGATTGGTGGCGTTCAGTGCGGTGGAAGTATCGTTCAAAGCGCGTGGCATCAGTGTGTTCTCAAGATGAAATTTTCCATTATCATGCCGAACCGATGCCGATTTGAAAAATATCTATTTCGCCATAGTCTATTCACTTATGATATGGCTTTATTTGCCTGTGGAGCACCGCTATGTCTACCATTACCCTGCGCCAGATTGAGATCTTTCATGCGGTGATGACCACCGGTAACCTGACCGAGGCCGCTGCTTTGCTACAAACCTCGCAGCCCACCGTCAGCCGCGAGCTGGCGCGCTTCGAGAAGCTGATCCAGTTGCAGTTGTTCGATCGCGTGCGCGGCCGCTTGTACCCGACGGTGCAGGGTCTGCGGTTGTTCGAAGAGGTGCAGCGCTCTTACTATGGCCTGGATCGCATCAAGAATGCCGCTGCCGGTATCCGTCAGTTTCAGCAGGCACAGCTTTCCATCGCCTGCCTGCCGGTGTTTTCCCAATCGCTGCTGCCCGCCGTCTGCAAACCGTTTATCGATCGTTACCCAGAAGTGAGCTTTAGCGTGATCCCACAGGAATCACCGCTGCTGGAAGAGTGGCTGTCGGCACAGCGTCACGATCTGGGGCTGACGGAAAACACCCTCACTCCCGCCGGTACCGAACGTGTGACCCTGATGACCATGAATGAAGTCTGCGTATTGCCCGCCGGGCACGCTTTGCTGGCGAAAGCAGTGCTGACGCCGCAGGACTTTAGCGCAGAGAACTTTATCAGCCTGTCGAGTACCGACAGCTATCGGCAGTTGCTGGACTCTCTGTTTCATGAGCAGGGGATCGATCGCCGCATGGTGCTGGAAACCCATAGCGCCGCTTCGGTGTGTGCAATGGTAAAAGCAGGGGTTGGTGTGTCGATCGTCAACCCGCTGACCGCCCTGGATTACGCCAATCACGGCGTGCATGTGCGGCCATTCAGCGTGGAGGTGCCGTTCACCGTCAGCCTGATCCGGCCGCTGCATCGCCCCTCTTCCGCTCTGGTGACGGCGTTTATGCAGCATTTGCAGCAGCAGGCGGAAAAGCTCCCCGCCCGTTTAGCTTCGGTGATTACACGCTAATCGTCAGCGCAGCGTGGCACGCCAGCCCGAATCGGTGGCAAACCACTCCACTAAAAAATCCAGCATGGTGCGCAGCGTTGCTGGCATTTGGCGGCGCGAGGTGTAAATCCCGTAGATCCCCATCGCTTGCGGCATGTAGTCAGGCAGTAATTCGATCAGATCACCCTTTGCCAGCAACGGAGCCGCAGAATAGTAAGGCTGCAATGAAATGCCCGCCCCTTGCACCGTGCCCGCCAGCAGTACCACCGATTCGTTGGCACTCAGATTGCCACTGACCGCCACCGCCGATTTCACGCCCTGGCTGTCAAAATGCCACAGGCTTTTACCGAAATAAGAATACGTCAGGCAGTTATGCGTCGCCAGATCCTGCGGATGGCGCGGCGTGCCGTAAGCGGCAAGATAGGCCGGTGAAGCACAGACCACCGAAGCACAGGTGGAAAGCGGCCGGGCGATCAGATTCGGGTCCAGCTCATTGGTGATACGCAGCGCCAGATCGATGCGCTCCTCCACCAGATTGACCGCCCGATTGTTCATTTGCAGATCCACCGCCACCTGCGGATGGCGTTTCAGATACTGTGCCACCGCCCCCACCAGCGCCGTTTGCCCAAGCGATTGCGAACAGGTAATGCGCAGCAGACCGCGCAAATCGTCATTCTGCTGGTTATCCGCCAGATCGATCTCCCCGGCCAACGCCAACATCTGGCGACAACGCTCCAGCGTGCGTTCGCCGGCATCGGTCAGGCTCAGTTTACGCGTGGTGCGGTGCAGCAAACGCGCCCCGGCCCATAGCTCCATCTGCGCCAGATAGCGTGTCACCATGGCGCGCGACATCTCAAGCCGGTCTGCTGCTGCGATCATACTGCCACGCTCGACAATGGTGACAAAAACCTCAGCGGCGGTAATGCGATCCATAATTCGCTCGATCTACGCAATGAATAATTGCTTATTATCCGGTTTTTCTCTCGATTTATGCAACATACCATCTTGGCAACCCTAACAAATACCTAAAGGACACCTGCCAAATGTTTAAGAAATCATTACTGACCCTGACGTTAACCAGCATCGCCGCCTTCAGCACTTATGCCACCGCCGCCAACACGCTGACCCAGGAAGTGTATAACCCAGGCGAAAACAGCGTATTTCCGGTGTCTTCTGAAATCATCAGCAGTAAACACGAAGTGGCGCTGATTGACACCCAATTCCAGCGTAATGATGCTGAAGCGTTGGTGAAAAAAATCAAAGCCACCGGCAAGAAACTGACCACCGTGTATATCAGCCATTCGGATCCCGATTTCTACTTTGGGTTGGATGTGATCAAGGCAGCATTCCCACAGGCAAAAATCATCGCTTCACCGGGGACCATCGCCGCGATCAACGCTAGCAAAGACGGTAAAATGGCTTACTGGGGCCCAATCCTGAAGGAAAATGCGCCGAAAACGATCATTATTCCGCAACCGTTACAAGGCGATAGCTTTACTATCGACGGTCAGAAAGTAGAAATAAAAGGCCTGAGCGGCCCGACGCCAGATCGTACCTACGTGTGGATCCCGGCGTTACGGGCGGTGGTCGGCGGTGTGGCGGTTGCCGGTAACAACATTCACCCGTGGCTGGCAGACAACCAGAGCGTAGAATCCCGTGCTCATTGGCAGCAAACGCTGGAAAGCATCAAAGCGCTGAAACCACAGGTGGTCGTACCGGGGCATTTCCTGCCGGGCGCAGCGCAATCGCTGGAGTCGGTGACCTTTACCCAAAACTACCTGACGACGCTGGAAGCCGAATTGCCGAAGGCCAAAAACTCTAGCGAACTGATCGCCGTCATGAAAAAGCATTATCCCGGCCTGAAAGAGGGTTCCAGCCTGGATCTGAGCGCCAAAGTGCTGCAAGGTGACATGAAGTGGCCACAGTAAGCCCGACAACCGAGGTATAACCATGAGTACAGCAACGCTGCATTATATTTTCGATCCGCTATGTGGCTGGTGCTATGGCGCAGCACCGCTGGTGAAAGCCGCCCAGAGCATCCCAGGGCTAAGCATCGTCCTGCACGCCGGTGGCATGATGACCGGCAGCAACCGCCGCCGGATCAGCGACGAATGGCGCAACTACGTGATGCCACACGACAAACGGATTGCCGAGTTGACCGGGCAAACATTCGGTGAAAAATACTTCAACGGGCTGCTGCGTGATACCACGGCGGTGATGGACTCCACACCGCCGATTACCGCCATTCTGGCTGCCGAACAGATCGCCGGGCGGGGTATTGATATGCTGCACCGCATTCAGGCAGCCCATTACCAAGAAGGGCAACGCATTGCCGATACCCCGGTTTTAACCGCGTTGGCTAAAGAGCTGGGCCTGCCATCTGCCGCCTTTATTGCCGAGATGCGCTTCAAAAGCGGAGCACCGACCGCACAACATATTGCGCAAAGCCGGGCGTTGCTGGCTCAGGTACAAGGTCAGGGCTTCCCGACGTTTGCCTTACAGCGTAGCGATGGGCATCTGCGCCAGATCCCGGTTGGCCATTATCTGGCGGATGTCGCTGGCTGGAAAGAATTGCTGACTAACACCGCCCACTGAGTGCCTGCTTGCCCTTTCGGCTAAGAGAGGGCAATCTCTGTGGGTTATTCCACCCGCACATAACGCCCTTCGGCACGCACGTTAAAACCAAACCCGCAGTCACCCTCCGTGTGCAGATCCACCGCATCAGCAGTGAAATCCAGCGTGACATCGCAGTTCAGCGATGCCTCACGCTGACGGAAAACCCCTTTCCCCTGCGTAATGGTTAATTCACCGGCCAAGTCCCCCCTATTCGGGCCATAATAAATCCCCATCAGCGGCATGTAATAACCGGAAAAATCGATCTGCCAGCGTTGGCCCTGGGGTTTAACCTTCAGTTCACTCCATACCCCGTGCCCGGCATATTGCCAGTAAACCCCCGCAGACCCAGCAACAACGGGCTTCTGAGCTAAACGTTGCTGTAACAATTTCATATTGTGCTGCGATTTGCTGTCATAAGGGACTAGCGCCAGATAAGCGCGCGCTTTCAGCAATTCACCCGCATGAATCAACGACAGTGCCACATTGTTATAGGCCGTGGCGATCGCCTGATCGCTAAGCCCACAAAACTCACTCCAGGCCGCCTGATCGCGAAAGATATCCCCCGCTTTCGTATAGTTACCCTGCTGATAGGCCGTATTTCCCAACGCGGCATAGCTCGCAATCTTCTGGCAGTCAGCGTCCATATCGGGCTCATCGATATGTGCCAACGCCTGAAAACTGGCGGCAGTGCCATAAGCCAGCAACAGGGAGATCAACGCCTTCATGACTAGTCCTTCATTACCATAAACGGCCGCCAGTATAACCGCCGAAGGCATGCTCTTCACCCCTCAGACCGCATTCGCCCTATTTCAAATAGTTAGCCGTGTCAAAACTGCTTACATGTCACAGTTTGTTTGTTACCCTTCCTGCGCCCATGCTAATAAGAAACAATACATTCTGGAACATCATGAACAATACGACTTCGCAGAAACATGCCGTCTGGCAATTGATTAAGCCCTTTTGGGTTTCGGAAGAGAAATGGCGTGCCTGGACGATGTTGATCGCCATCGTGGCCCTGTCCCTGGGATTGGTCTATATCAGCGTGCTGATTAACCAGTGGAATCAGGTGTTCTACGACGCACTGCAAAATAAAAACTATCCGGTATTCAAGGAACAACTGTGGCGCTTTACCTATCTGGCGTTGACCTTCATCGTGTTGGCGGTCTACAAGATCTACCTGACGCAGGGTTTACAGATGCGCTGGCGGCGCTGGATGACGGAAAAATTCATGGGGAAATGGTTGGCACATCGAGCCTATTACCATACCGAACAGCAGCAGATTATCGATAACCCAGACCAACGTATTTCTGACGATCTCAACGTTCTGACCCAATATACGCTGTCACTGTCACTCGGCCTGCTTTCCAGCCTGGTAACACTCGGTTCGTTCGTGAGCATTCTTTGGCACATCAGCGGGCCAATGACCTTTATGATCGCCCAGCACTCTATCACTCTGCCTGGCTATATGGTGTGGTTTGCGCTGCTGTATGCGGTATTGGGTTCACTGGTGATCTGGTGGGTCGGTAAACCGCTGGTCATGCTGGGCTTTAATCAGGAACGCTATGAAGCCAACTTCCGTTTCGGGCTGATCCGCATCCGTGAAAATAACGATGCTATTGCGCTGTATCACGGTGAACCGCGTGAAAAGCAGCAGTTGAGCAATCGCTTTGAATCGATTCGCAGTAACTGGTGGTCAATCATGCGCATTACACGCCGCCTGAATATCGCCACTAACTTCTACAGCCAGTTTGCCATTATTTTCCCCCTGCTGGTGGCTGCCCCACGCTATTTCTCCGGCGCGATCCAGATGGGTGGGTTGATGCAGATCGCCTCCGCGTTCGGCCAGGTGCAAGGGGCGCTATCGTGGTTTATTGATGCATTCTCCAATCTGGCCACCTGGAAAGCCTGCGTTAACCGTTTGGCAGGTTTTAATGCGGCGATAGACGAGGTGCATAACCAACCCCGCGGTATTCAACTGCAACCAGAAAGTGCACAGCCGCTGGTACTGCGCGCTCTTAGCATGGACCTGCCCGATGGGCAGCCGCTGCTGAGTGCCGCCACTATCGCGCTGAAGCGTGGTGAACGCGTGCTGATCGTTGGCCCTTCAGGCTGTGGTAAATCGACCTTGCTGCGCGCCATTGCCGGGATCTGGCCTTACGGTGCCGGTGAGATCGGTCTGGATAAATCGTTGAGCACCTTGTTCCTGCCGCAGCGCAGTTATATTCCAATCGGTACGCTGCGTGAAGCCCTTAGCTACCCACATCAGGATAAGGACTATAGCGATGAACAACTGCTAAAAGTGCTGGAGAATTGCCGTCTGAAACACCTGCAACAATGGCTGGATACCAGCGCCAACTGGAGCCATCGGTTATCGCCGGGTGAGCAGCAGCGGTTGGCATTTGCCCGCGCGATCCTCACCCGCCCAGATATTCTGTTCCTGGATGAAGCCACCAGTGCGCTGGATGATGAAACCGAGCAGTTGATGTATTGCCTGTTGGTGGACGAACTGCCGAACGTCACGCTAGTGAGCGTGGCGCACCGCAACAGCGTGGCGAAGTATCACCAGACCTGCTGGCGCTTCAGCCGTAACGAGAAAGGGCTGGCACATATGGTGCTGAGTTCGTTACCCACGGTGGGCTAAGACATCATTCCCCCTATCTCAATGAGCGATCCGTCGTTCGTAAGTTGAGATAGGGGCATACAGGGCAGAGCAAATCGCTCAGTTAAGCAAACCAACGCCGACATAAGTCACCAAGCCAACAACCACTAAAATGAGAATAACGGCAACGGTATAAAGGGCAATACGGCGAGGGCTATAATTGGACATGGTAATTCCTCTTAATTTTATATAAATCAACAATGAGTTTATACCCAAAGTCCTTGGAGTGGCAGCCAAGTAGACAAGGCATTTCCTCACCGTCTTGCCACAATCAGGGTTCATGCCGTTCAGTTCACTTCGTTGTCGGGCTGGAGGGGGCGTTCGCGGGGCAGACAGTTATTTGGAACTTACGCTGCCCCAATCCCCGGACTTGGGGATGACACAGCATAGCGATTATTGGGCTTGTTTAATGAGTTGGCTCAAGCCAGCGGGCGTCTACAGATTATCGGCTAAATTAGGCGGTTCCCCCTCAAAAAACTCTGGTTGCCAAAGGTCTTCAATAAAAGTGCGCTGCAAATCGTTCAATTGCCAAGCGGGTGGAAATACTGCTTTGAGTTGTACCTGAGCATCCCCGCGAAGTGTAAGTGATTTATTATCCATAGGTTCGCTCCTGA
Organism: Chania sp.; assembly: GCA_049288585.1. GTDB lineage: Bacteria > Pseudomonadota > Gammaproteobacteria > Enterobacterales > Enterobacteriaceae > Chania. The sequence continues at coordinate 411 of JBAQHZ010000364.1, read as the reverse complement.
CTACCCTCTATCCAATACGTTATTGCCATCATTTCAGCCCAAATGTGCCTTGTTTCGTACAGACCAAGCCGTTCTCTGCTCATTCATAGTGATAACAGCAATAACCAACATATAAGTTAAGTCAATTGTAAATTTCTTTGTTATCGATTCAAAACATCAGTTATCTAGTTTATTCCTATGAAAAAATCCTAACAAATTAATTATTCGAACCATTCTTAAAACATTATGCGCAGAGCACCTGGCGATAACGTGATGAAATAAGTGCATTAACTGAGGTCATTAATATCTTAACCATCCCCTCATATGAGTGAGGCATGGCACGGCTTTTGAGGTATGATCTCCGTTCTTGACCCGCTAATACGAGCAGACAGCCTCCATGCTTAACCACGAAATAATCCTTAACCACATTGA
>JBAQHZ010000363.1:0-4222 GCA_049288585.1 Chania sp. | reverse complement strand
GGGGAAGATCACTGTACTACAAGCCCCTCACCCCGGCCCTCTCCCACAGGGAGAGGGGGCTGCACCTTTAGCATCTGCTGCATGATTATGCGGTTTCTTGCTTAACTAACCTGCATTACGCCCAGAGGGGCGCCTTGATAAATCCTTGAGAGCGATGATAACCATGCTGACTTCCCGCCAGAAACGGAATCTGGTGCCGTGGATCTTCCTGGCCCCGGCCCTGATCATTTTCACCTGGTTTAAATTTATCCCGATGCTGCAAGGCCTGGTAATGAGTTTTTACAAGGTGAACTTTAATCAAGCGAACGAGTGGGTAGGGTTTGCCAACTTTGCCCGCGCCTTTGCAGATACCGACCTGCATTCGGCGGTGTTCAATACCTTCCTGTATGTGATCGTGACCATGGTGGTCGCGGCGGTATTGGCCTTTTTCCTGGCGATGCTGCTGGAAGGCCCGGCGCGCCACCTGCGCTTTATCCGCACCGCTATTTTTCTGCCCGCGGTGACCAGCGCGGCGATCGTCGCCGAAATGTGGCGCATCCTGTTCAACCCGACGCCAAACGGCGTGATCAACCAGGTGCTGAGCTGGTTCGGTGTTGCCGATCAGGGCTTCCTGGCGAGCTCCGATCAGGCGCTGTGGGTAATTATGCTGCTGCATATCTGGAAAGCGGTGCCCTACAACATGGTGATTTTTATCGCCGGGTTGGCCGGGATCAGCCGTGATCTGTATGACGCTGCCAATGTTGACGGCGCCAGTTGGTGGAACCGCCTGCGCTACGTGACGCTGCCCGGCATGATCCCGGCGCTATCCGTGGTGCTGATGCTGTCTTTCATCCGGGGTTTCCGCGTGTTTGCCGAGGTGTATGCCACCACCGGCGGCGGGCCTTCCAATTCCACCGAAATGATCATGACGCACATCTACAAGCTCGGTTTTGAGCAGTTTGACTACGGCTATGCCTCGGCGGTGTCGTTCCTGCTGTTTGCCTTCACCGTGCTGCTGACCCTGTGCCATCTCACGCTGAAAAAGCGCATCACCCGCTATTAAGGAGCCCATTATGCTGAGTAAACGTTGGGATGCCATTGGCCGCTGGATGATCTATGCGTTGTTGCTGGTGGTGTTCGTCGGCCCGTTCTGGGGCATTGTCGCCACCGCATTCAGCGCCGCGCCGGTCAAACCGGGGGAACTGTTGCCATGGCCGAACGCCTTCTCGCTGCAAAACTTTATCTTTGCCTGGCAGGAGATCGGCGTTTGGCAATATCTGCTGAACTCGATGGTGGTGGTGTTTTTCGGCACTATTTTGCAGGTTTCCGTTAGCGCACTGGCGGCCTACGCGCTGGCCCGTAAAAAGTTTATTGGCGTATCCTTGGTCAGCCTGGTGATCCTCTCTACCATGATGCTGCCGGAAGAGGTGATCGCCATCCCACTGTATATGATCATCAACTGGCGGCTGCCAGTGATCGATGCCTCGCTGTATAACAGCTACCTCGGGATGATTATGCCGGTAGTGGGTTGGGCGTTCTCCATTTTCGTGTTAAGCGAATTTATGGCCGCCATCCCGAAAGAGCTGGAAGAGGCGGCACGCATTGACGGGGCCAACGAATGGCAGATTTTCTTCCACGTGATCCTGCCGCTGGTGAAACCGGCCCTCGGCACTGTGGTCACGTTCGGCTTTATCATGATTTGGGATCAGTATCTGTTGCCGCTGATTGTGGTTAATCAGGACAGCCTGAACACCATCCCGGTGATCCTCAGCACCCTGCGCACCGACGAAAGCATCACCCCGAACATCTTTATTGCCATCACCTTACTGGCGATGCTGCCCAGCATCATCGTTTATCTCGGCCTGCAAAAACATTTCAACCGCGGGATTATGTCCGGCGCAGTGAAAGGATAAGGAGCGACACATGGGATCCGTTGTATTGAGCAATGTCTGTAAATCGTATGGCGATACGCATGTCATTAAAGATGTCTCTCTGACCATCCCCGACGGTGAATTCTGCGTGCTGGTCGGCCCCAGCGGCTGCGGCAAGTCGACGCTGCTGCGCATGATTGCCGGGCTGGAAGAGATCACCGGCGGGCAGGTGGCGATCAATGAAAAAGACGTTACTGACGTAGAACCTAAACTGCGCGACATTGCGATGGTGTTCCAGAGTTACGCGCTCTACCCGCAAATGTCGGTGCGGGAGAATATGGGCTTTGCGCTGAAAATGGCCAAGCTGCCGAAAGCGGAAATCAACCGTAAGGTGGATGCGGCGGCAGAGCTGCTCGGGCTCGGCGTGCTGCTCGATCGCCTGCCGAAAGATCTTTCCGGCGGCCAGCGCCAGCGGGTGGCGATGGGCCGGGCGATTGTACGCAATCCGCAGGTGTTTTTGTTCGACGAACCGCTTTCCAACCTGGATGCCAAACTGCGTACCCAGGTGCGCGGCGAAATTCGCGAGCTGCATCGCCGCCTGAAAACTACCTCGGTCTATGTGACCCACGATCAGATCGAGGCCATGACCATGGGGCAGATGATTGTGGTGCTGCGCGACGGGCGGATTGAACAGGTCGGCAGCCCGCTGGAGCTGTACGATCGCCCGGCCAATCTGTTCGTGGCCGGGTTTATCGGTTCACCGGAAATCAACCAGTTGAAAGGGGAAATTGTGATACAGGGCGATGAAACCCTGCTGCGCTTGGCGGATGATTCGCGTCTGCGCCTGCCGGTTGGTCTACAGGTGCGGGCGGGGCAGCAAGTGGTTTACGCCATTCGCCCGGAACAGGTCAATGTGGTGAGTGAAAACGAGCAAAATGGCGCACTGCAAGCCACCATTACCGCGATCGAAAATACCGGTTCGGATATGCAACTGTTCTGCAATACCGGCGGCGGAGCCTTTACCTCGGTGTTCAAACAGCGCCTTGAGGTGCAGGAGGGGGAAACGGTGTGGTTGCAGCCAAAACTGGCGGGTATTCATATTTTTGATGCCGAGAGTGGGCAACGCGTACCTTACCATGCAGCATAAGAGCGAGGGACGGATGAAGTTATATACGCTGGATGTCGCCTGCCTGGAAAATGCCCGGCACCGGTTACAGCAGCCTTTTTCACCGTTGCAGGCCGCGCTGGCCCGTTTGGTCAGCGAAGCCGACACGCTGCGCGGCCAGCCGCTGGAAACGGTGGTGCACAAGAAGCTGCGCCCGGTGAGTGGTGATCCCCATGACTATTACAGCCTGGGAACCTACTGGTGGCCGAACCCGCGGCGGCCCAACGGCTTGCCCTATATCCGGCGCGACGGGCACACCAACCCGCAGTGTCAGAATAACGATACCGATACCACGCGGGTGATCCGCATGTGCGAGCGCTGCCTGACGCTCGGGCTGGCGTGGTATTTCACCGAACAGCGTAAATATGCGCTGGCGGCGGCCGAACAGATCCGCTGCTGGTTTCTGCATGCCGATACTTTGATGAACCCGCACCTGAACTATGGTCAGGCGATACCGGGCATTGTCTCCGGGCGTGGTACCGGGCTTATCGATACCCGCCTGATGTGGATGGTGATCGACACCATCGGCCTGATAACTTCTGCGAACGTGCTGGATACTGACGATATTATCGGGCTGCACCAGTGGTTCCGTGATTTCAACCACTGGATGTATCACAGCGAGGTCGGCCACTCTGAATACGTATGGCACAACAACCACGGCACCTGGTACGACGCGCAGCGTGCGGTGAATGCGCTATTTTATGGTGACAAAGGGCTGGTGGCGCGGATTATCCAGCAGGGCATCACCCAGCGCATGGCGGCGCAGATCGATCAGGATGGCAAACAGACCATGGAACTGGAGCGCCCGGTGCCGTTCCACTATTCCTTATTTAACCTGGAAGCGCATCTGCTGCTCAACCGCTATGCGGAACACGTCGAATTTGATCGTTGGAACGAGATGCGCGACGGCAGAAGCGTCAAGTTAGGGATCGACTATCTGGTGCCGTTTATCGCCGAACCGGACTTATGGCCGTACAGCGATTTGCAGGGGATCGTCTGGGACAGCGCGCTGCGCCTGCTGCTGCAAGCCATTCGCGGTTATCCCAAAGAAACTCGTTATAAAACCGTGTTGGCAGGGTTGCCGGAAGAAACGCGCAGCCTGCGGGAGCAATTGATGTGGTGTGGTTAGTGGGGGATCGCCTGCTGTTAGGGAGGCTTTCCTGATATTTAGGGAAGCTCCCCTGAAACATCGATCACTATGACAAAT
>JBAQHZ010000362.1:0-3043 GCA_049288585.1 Chania sp. | reverse complement strand
GCTGAATTTCAACGCAACGTTGAGCGGATTTCTGGTGAGATTGTCAGGCGTTTTTCTCAACCGGTATACGGCCTGAATGGCGCGAAAGGTGCCTATGCCACCAATAACGATTTAAATCGTGAACAGTTTCGTGCTTATGTCGCATCCCATGACCTGTCGGTTGAGTTCCCTGGGGTACGAGGGTTTGGTTTTATTCAACGGGTACAACGTAACCATCTGGAGGCGTTTCTTGCGCAGGTCAGAGCGGATGGTGCCCCGGAATTTACTGTCCACCAGCTTGATGATAAGCATTATGACGATCTGTATATCATTAAATATATTGAGCCAGCTGAAAATAACCATGGTGCGGAAGGGCTTGACGTTGGCTCTGAATCTGTCCGGCGTGCGGCTATTCTATCGGCGATTAATACCGGCCAGCCTACGCTGTCTGGCACCCTTAATTTAGTGCAGGATAGCCGTAAAACGCCCGGCATTTTGCTGTTTGTACCGGTTTATGCTTATGGCACCAATCCTGTTACGCCTGCGGAGAGGCGGGCATCGTTGGTAGGGCTGCTCTATTCGCCTATCGTGATTGCCGATCTGCTACGTGATATTCCAGAGTTCACCAATAGGCGAGTGGATATCGAGCTGTTTAACGGCGCGCGCGACCTCTTTGCACAACATTTGGTTTTTGATGCTGATGGCAGCCAAAAACCAGATTTTATGCCAAAAGAAGAGCATAGCGATCAGGTCATAAATGCCAGAACATTCCGCCAGATAAATACCTTGACGCTGCCAGGGCGCGAGATGACCCTGCGGGTAACCAGTACCCCTTCCTTTGAGGCACTGACGGAACGTTACGCTCCGTGGTTATTGTTTGCTTTTGGTTTGTTGCTCAGTTCCGCCCTGGCGTTATTGCTGCGGCAACAGATAAACGGGCGCTATCGTGCAGAAATGCTGGCACGTAATATGACGGCAGATCTCGAACGTTTGGCGCTGGTGGCTAAAAACACCTCCAATGCGGTGATCATTACCGATGTCGACCGGCGTATTCTGTGGGTTAACGAGGGTTTTGAACGCATTACGGGTTACAGTAAAGACGAAGTTGTTGGTCAGTCCCCAGGGCGATTACTGCAATGTGCGAGTACCGATAAAAAGGTTGCTGCGGCAATGAAAGCCGCATTGGATGCTGGCGAGCCGTTTAATGGTGAAATCATCAACCGGTCTAAGTCAGGCCAGGAATACTGGATTGAATTAGAAATTCAACCGCGCTACAACGATCAGAATGAACCTATCGGGTTTATGGCCATTGAATCGGACATCAGTGAGCGTAAAGCCACTTATATGCGGCTTGAGGCCGCTTTACGTGAAAATAACGCGTTGCTCAGCACCCTTAATTTGCATGGCATCATTTCTTCCGCTGATAGCAATGGGTTAATCACTGAAGTTAATGACGCATTTTGTAAGATCAGTGGTTATCAGCGGGACGACTTGATTGGCCAGAATTATCGTCTATTAGACTCGCATACTCACCCTGCTGGGTTTTGGCAAGCGATGTGGAAAGATATCGCCAGCGGAACCTCTTGGCGGGGCGAAATCTGTAACAAAGCGAAGGATGGGCGCATTTATTGGGTGGATACCACCATTGCACCGTTTAAAAATAGTGCAGGCGAGATCGATCGTTATATCTCCATCCAGATTGATATTACCACCAGCAAAAATCAGCAAGCTAGCCTGACTATTGCCCGTAACCAATTGATCCGGGCCGCTGATGTGGCGGAGTTGGGGATCTGGTTCTGGAATATTCCAGATAAAACCTTCTCTTTTGATGAGCGCATGAATGATATTTATGCGCTGCCCGCGGAGTTATGTCATGCGCCTATTCCTCAGGAGCATTGGTATAGCCTGCTGCATCCAGACGATCGTCAAGAGGTTACACATGCCGTGAAGGCGGCATTGGAAAGTGAAAGCGTATACCGCCAGAATTTCCGCATTGTGATCAATAACCAAGTCCGGTTTATTCAATCAAGCGGGATGGTTGAACGGGATGAGAATAGCCGTCCTGTCTCAATGATGGGAATAAATCGTGATGTTACCCAACAGTATGAGGATGAGAATATCCTTCGGGCAGCCAGGCAAGCTGCAGAGGCAGCGAATCATGCCAAATCTGCATTTCTGGCGACCATGAGCCATGAATTACGTACGCCAATGAATGCTGTTCTGGGGATGATGACGCTATTAAGGAAAACCGGGCTTAATAATAAACAAGCCGACTATGCCATCAAAATTGAAGCGGCTGCCCGTACGCTGTTACGGTTGCTGAATGACATCCTGGATTTCTCGAAAATTGAATCGGGCAAAATGGTTCTGGAATGCATCCCGTTTGATATTCATACCATGCTGCGGGATCTGTCCGTTATTCTATCCAGCAACCTGAGAGTTAAAAACGTTGAGGTCCTGTTTGATATTGATCCGCGCTTACCCTCATTTGTCGTGGGTGACAGCATGCGGCTGCAACAGATATTAATCAATCTTGGCGGCAACGCGCTGAAATTTACCGAACAGGGGGAGGTGATACTGTTCATCAAGGTTGTTCAGCAAGACAGTGATCAGGTGACCTTGCATTTCGGCGTTCGCGACACCGGGATTGGGATCGCGCCTGAACATCAGGAACGTATTTTCAGTGGGTTTACCCAAGCGGAAGCCTCTATCACCCGCCGTTTCGGTGGTTCGGGATTGGGGCTGGTGATCAGCCAGCGCTTTGTGGCCTTAATGGGCGGGACACTGGAGTTAGAAAGCCAGGTGGGTCATGGCAGTCTGTTCCATTTCACCCTTATGCTGCCTGTTCCTGCTCGTTCATCGATGGTGAGTGAGGTGCCCGAGCCATTGGCGATCAGGGCCCATGCATTAAATTATCTACGCGTCTTGGTGGTTGATGACAACCCGACGGCATGCGATCTGATTAAGCGCATGGGCGAATCGTTAAAATGGACCGTTGACGTGGCCAACAGTGGCAGCGAAGCGTTGCAACTGATGCAGCAGCAACGTGAGCAAGGTATTACCT
>JBAQHZ010000361.1:0-12157 GCA_049288585.1 Chania sp. | reverse complement strand
GGTTAAACCAAGTGACTGGGGTGAGTGAAGGCAGCCAACACCCATGCAGCTTGAAGGGCGACGGGTATATACCCAAGCAACTTGAGGTATGGCGGGTATAAATAATGCGAGTTGTAGCGATTCATCACGGGCAAGGCCCAGGAATGATATCTCTCATGCAACCAACTCACTGGCAACTTTAAGTTTGACTAATATTACTCATTTTCAGAGTGCATAACATGATAACGACACCAGTAACCGATATTGTACACAGCGCTCAGAGTGGTCTGCTGCGATTTAATTTCATGCAGGGTAACATGCTGAAAAATATGTTGGCAGACAGCATCATGATCAACCTGTTTGAAACACCCAGACAGGATGCTGCCATTGCTAATATCTATCTGCGCGAGTGGGATGACAATGGCGTTGTACAGGTTACTCCATTGCTGTTTCACAACGAGGGGATCAGAACATATAAAAATGCCCAGGGTGAGATTATTTGGCAAACCACCTCTGCGCATTTTGTGGCCAGTGCTACGCTCTCCTTCGCTACCGGGCAAGGAAACACCTATTACTATAGCGTGCAGGTAGAGAATAAAAGCGGGGATGCCTTACGCTACGACCTGATCTACGGTCAAGATCTCTCGTTATGCGATCTCCCTGCCACCAAAACCAATGAATCTTACTGTAGCCAGTATCTGGACCATAAGGTATTCAACCTTGAGGAGTACGGTTATATCTTTTCATCAAGGCAGAACCTGCCGCAAAGTTGTGGTAACCCCCTGCTGCAATTGGGGAGTTTTTCGCCGGTGATCGGTTTTTCTACCGATGGGTATCAGTTTTTTGCCAAACAATACAAGTTCACTCACCAACCCACCATCATCACCGCACCACGGCTGGAAAATAAAAACTATCAGTACGAAATGGCCTATGTTGCCCTTCAGCTACAGCCAGTGACGCTCTCCAGCGGTGAGCAAACCAGTCAGGTATTTTACGGCAGTTATCTCAGCCACCAACCGGATGCCAATCTTGAACAACCACTGGATGTTGCGCAGATCCGCGCCGCCTACCGGCCACCGGAGCCGTTCCGGGCTGCCGAAGCAGAAGCACCGGTTGAGTTAGGGTATGCCCAGCGTCCTCTGTCAGGTGAAACCTTGCGGTCGGATGAGATTGAGCACCTGTTTGCGGGTGAGAAACGCTTTATTGAAGAATCTGGCGGGGAATTACTGTCATTTTTCTATCAGGATGCCAATTACGTTACTCTGGCAGCAAAAGAGCATCATCTGGAGCGAGCGACCGGGCACATTATTTCTTCCGGTAATAATCTTGATTTCAAAAATCCGATTATGAACTCCACCCATTTTATCTATGGCGTGTTTAACTCACATTTGACGTTGGGTAATACGACTTTCAATAAACTGTTGGGGATTAATCGTAATCTTCTCAATCTGTTTAAAAGCAGCGGGCAGCGCATTCTGGTACAGATAGAGGGCGAATACCGCCTGCTTGCCATGCCTTCTGCATATGAAGTGGGTACTAACTTTTCACGCTGGGTATATAAACTCGCGGGTGGCCTGATCCTGATTCGTGCCTTTGCCAGCCAGAGCCAGCCGGTGATCCAACTGGATATAGAAACCTCTGGTTTCGCGCAGCCACTGAACATCATCGTCAGTCATCAACTGGTTATGGGGGATCTGGAAGAGGCATCGCTGATCGAGATCGAGCAGCAGGGTAACCTATTGCTGATCGGTCGCCACCATGACGACATCGGCCCCCAGTTCAGCATGATTGCCAGCCCGGCTTTCACCGGTGTCGAAAAGCGGGTGGATAGCGAAAGCCAGAGTACCCTGTATTTGCTGCTGAAAGGCCAGATCGAGCGGCAGGCCAGTATCGCTTTTGGTGGGGTGTTACAGGGGGTAGACAGCCGCGGCTCATGGTTGGATTTTCATCAGGAGAGGCAGCACTATCATACCCAGTTCAGGGACCTGATGAATGATTTCTCGATACACTTCTCCGCTGCGCCTCAGCAGGCAATGAAACTCAATCATGCGATGCATTGGTTTACCCACAATGCGCTGGTCCACTACAGCTCTCCTCACGGCTTGGAGCAAGCTGCAGGAGCAGCCTGGGGCACTCGCGATGTCACCCAAGGGCCGATCGAATTCTTCATGGCCATGGGCCGTTATCAGCAGGTGGAGGCGATCCTGTGCCAGACCTATCGTCATCAGTATCTGGAAACCGGCACCTGGCCACAGTGGTTTATGTTTGATGAGTATGGGCAAAAACAGCAGCAGGAATCACACGGTGATGTCGTGGTGTGGCCGTTGAAGGCACTGGCGGACTATCTGCTGGCAACCGGCCATCTCGCTCTGCTGGATACCCCATTGCCCTATACCAGCATAGAACATGGTTTTGCTTTCACACAACAACAGGAAACCTTGCTGCAGCACGTTCAACGCCAGATAGATCATGTCGTTGCGCATCTGGTACCAGGGACTTCTCTTTCCAGTTACGGCGACGGTGACTGGGACGATACCCTACAACCTGCCAATCAGTCGCTGCGAAAAAATATGGTTAGCGGCTGGACTATCCCGCTGACCCTGCAGGCATTGAAAACCATGACGCAGGCTTTGCAAGGCCATGCAAAATTTGCCGACATTATTGCTCATATGTCCCAACTGACTGCCAGCATGCAGGCGGACTACCACAAATATTTGATTAAAGATGGCGTCATCAGTGGGTTTATTCACTTTAATCAGGGCGAAGCGGAATACCTGCTGCATCCTGCGGATCAGACAACCCAAATCAAGTACCGGTTGCTCCCTGCGAAGCGTTCGATTATTTCAGAGTCGTTTGATAAAGAGATGGCCGAGCAACACATGAAAATCATTCTGGAGAATCTGATGTTCCCGGATGGTGTGCGGCTGATGGATAAGATGGCGGAGTATAAAGCGGGCCGCCAGACCTATTTCAAACGCGCTGAGTTATCCGCCAATCTGGGGCGTGAAATCGGTTTGCAATATTGCCATGCGCATATCCGCTTTCTTGAAGCACTCTGCAAAATGGGGATGGCACAAGAATTGTACGACAACCTGTTTAAAACCGTCCCCATCGGCATTCAAGAGTGCGTGCCTAATGCGGAACTGCGCCAGGCAAACTGCTATTTCTCCAGCTCCGATGCAAAATTTGATGACCGCTATCAAGCCTATAGTAACTTCCAACAATTGAAAACTGGTGATGTCGCAGTAAAATCGGGCTGGCGTATCTACTCGAGTGGCCCTGGGATCTACATCAACCAGATTATTTCAAACCTGTTGGGGCTGCGTTATCAATGTGACGACCTGCTGTTGGATCCGGTTATCAGCCGTCAGTTTGGTGATGTCACTGTCCAGTATCAAGTCTACCAACGTCCGATAACGCTGCACATTTACCCGCGCCAGGGGGAATTTACGCCGAAGCGGGTGTTACTCAACGGCGAGCCGCTGGCATTTACCCTGCAGGCTAACCCTTATCGCAGCGGCGCAGCGCTGATCCGTCGCCAAGATATTGAAGCAGGGATGATGAAAGACAACTCATCTGATAATCAGTTGGTTATTTACCTTTAGTGAAGCGATTGTCGAGCGGGCCGGTGTGCCATACACCACCTGAATTGCTCATATTATATACCCGTCATACTCAAGTGGCAGGGGGACGGGTATAGTAGGGTTCTTTTTTATCATTAGAGAGTGAGTTGTGAAAGTAACCATAAAAGATGTTGCTAAAAGGGCCAACGTTGCAATCTCTACGGTTTCCTATGCCATTAATGGCAGCTCGAAGATCACAGAGAAGACCCGGCAACGCGTGTTAAAAATCGCACAGGAGATGAACTATACCTCCAACAATAATGCGAAAATGCTAAAAGCCAAACGCAGCGGCGCTATTGGCCTATTCTTCAATTCCTGGTCTGGGCCGATCTATAGCGAACTGATACGTGGCATTGAGCAAACGGTACACAGTGAACACTACGATCTGGTGGCTTGCAGTTTGTACGGCGGTGAGCACTCCACCGCGCACAAGTACCTGAGAGATCGCTCGGTGGATGGTGCGATTGTACTCACCAGCTCTTTTGATAATAGCTTTTTGCACTCTATCGCTGCTGAAGATCTACCGATAGTGGTGCTGGATCGTGAGTTGGAAAACCCGCATATCTACAATGTATTAATTGATAACTTTGGCGGCGCATTTAAGGCTGTGAATGCATTATTGGCCAAAGGTTGCCGGGATATCTGTTTTTTCAGTGGCCCTGCGCAGTCCTACGACAATCAGAAACGGTTGGAGGGTTTTATCGCCGCGCTGGGTTACCATAATCTGCAACCCAAACAGGATTATATTATCCATTCTGATTTTACCGAAGCAGATGCCTATTTAAAAATGCAAGCGTTGATTGCTGAAGGTCGAGTGCCATCGGCTATTTTTTCCGCTAATGATGAAATGGCCATTGGTATTTTACGTGCAGCAAAAGAGCATCACATTCAGGTTCCTGATGATATAAAAATAGTGGGATTTGATAACATTTACGCATCCAGCGTATTAACACCATCACTGACAACGGTTGATCATCATAAATATGAAATGGGGATGATTTCCGCCACCACTTTGCTCAAAGCAATAAGGAAAGAAACGGATATCGATGCAATTACTCTACTACCAACACAGTTGATTGAGAGAGAAACATTATAGCGACTGAGTCGTTATTGAAAAGTGGTGAATTGTAGTAATGATTACACTTAGCGATGATTATACCCGTCATACTTCAAGTTGTTTGGGGGTTGGCTGCACTCGTTCACCCTGGTTACATAGTTGGCTATGCTCCCAGGGATGCACTCGTTTGCCGCCTATAAGCAACTCGAACTATTTTGGGTAATAAGAGAATCCTATGATCCTTAATTAATCATAGCTATTTCCTTATATATCGATAATTTTTCAGGGTAATGATCGTAATGAAAATACTCTATGCTATTGTTATTGTAATATTCTCTCTGCCCCTGATGGCGGCAGAAAGGTTGGAAATAATGGTGCCAAGTGGCAACTATGTTTCATTCATGCGCAATACCGTGGTACCTGAATTTAAAAAATTACATCCCGATGTTAATGTCACGGTTTCTAACGATGAACGGTTGGATACCCGTATGGCTGCGGGAGATAATCCCAATGTCTATATTGGGGTTTTTGGTTATCAGCCAGCAAAGTTGGCGAAACTCGGCAAGCTGGCATATCTGGATAAATTCCCCGGTTTTGCCTCGCTAATTGCACGTATTGAACCTCACTTTTTACGTGAAAATTTTGGCCGCACCTATTACATTCCCTGGAATGCCACAACACAAATGATGATTTATAACAAAGCATTATTTGTTGAAGCGGGTTTGGATCCTCAACATCCTCCCGAAACCTGGGACGAGTTTTTACTGGCGGCAGAAAAGATCTCTGCCCTGCCTGCGCGTAAAGATGGCAGCAAAGTCTATGGCACCGTTTTCTGGAATGATGTGCTGTCATCAGGCAGTTGGTATTGGAATATGCTTGCGCCACTTTACTACAACACCAATCATGGGCAGTATCAGTTGCTGAACCGCTATGGTACAGGCATTGTTTTCGATCATCCCGCCGCAAATATGGCGACGTTTATGCAAACGATGCAGCAGGCGCAACGTTTTGCTCCGCTAACCATGGAGACCAGTTTCTTCTCACGCCATATCGGCATCTGGCTACAGTTCGGTTTTGGCTGGAAATCCACACTCACCTCTGCGGCAGACCACCCAATGGTCATCGGCCAGGACGTGGCAGTGGCACCTATTCCGGTGCAAACCAAAGGTGATACCCACTACTCGTTGCTGGACGGGCGGGCGATCATGATCTTCAAAGAGACTCCCGAGAAAGAACAGCTCAGTTGGGATCTGCTGATGCTTCTGATGCGCGACGATATCAACCTACAAGCCAATATTGCCTTGGGGCAATTGCCTACGCTGAAAGCGCTGCAACAGGATGCTTACTTTCAGTCTGATGAGGCGAAACCCTTTGTACAGCAGCTACAGCACACCCTGATGAGTGAACCTTCTGCACTCTCTGCAGATGTGGCAAATATTATCCTGGCTAACTATAGCCGAGTGGTGTTGAAAGGTGAGATATCACCAGAACAGGCCGTGGCCGAATCGGCAAAAGCGGCTAAAAAATTACTGAACGAGCACTAAACATCTATACCCAAAATAATTCGAGTTGCTTGACAAAAATGCAACGCGTTTTTGTCAAGTAATTTGAAGTAGGACGGGTATAGGCAGGCAGCCATTTAAAAACAGCTCGTATCAACGCTGAGGCAAGGATCTCTAAGGAGCTACAGTGAAAAATAACAATCTCATGATAGGGTATCTATTTTTAGCGCCCTGGATTATCTATTTCTTGGTCTTTATTCTTTATCCTTTTGCCCTCTCTTTTCAGAATAGCTTTTTAGACATTAATATATTGAGTTTAGAGAGCACTAAATTTGTTGGGATGAATAACTGGGTCGCTGTTGCTACAGATGCTCTGTTTTGGCGATCGCTATTCAATGTGATTTTTAATCAGGTTATTTTTATTTCTCTCAGCTTTGTGTTGGCCATAGGTTTAGCCTTGCTGTTACATGAAATCACCCATTTTGGTGGCCTATTTAGAACCATCATGTTTATCCCGGTGATCACCTCAATTACTGTGGCAATGGTCATTTTCAACTTTCTCTCCAGCCCGACCGGGCCGATACAGGGCCTGTTGTTAGAGTGGGGTTGGATTAATGGGCCGGTTTTCTGGAAGTTTGACCAATGGCTACCGATGCCGCTGATTGCCTTATTCAGCACCTGGAAATGGTTTGGTATTCAGATGATCATTTTTCTTGGCGGCATTGCGGGGATTAACCAATCATTATATGAAGCCGCAAGTATCGATGGTGCAAGCTGGTGGAGAAAAACCTGGAGTATTACCCTGCCTTTGCTGAAACCGCAGATTATATTTGTGATGACCATGAATATTATTAACGGAATGCAGATGTTTGTTGAAGTCTTGATGAACTTCGATCTGTACGGTGGCCCTTATAATTCTGCGTTAACCCCCGTGCTCTATCTGTATAAAACCGGCTTCTCTGACATGAAAATGGGAGCTGCCTCAACAATCGGCCTGCTGCTGGCTGCGGTGATCTATCTCTTTACGATAGTGCAGTTGAAACTCACTCAGGAAAAGGATGCGTGATGATGCGTATTAGCCTAAAGAATCTGCTTATCTACAGCTTGCTGATTGCGGGCAGTCTGGTGGTGTTATACCCGTTTTTCTTCATGGTGATGAACTCCTTTAAAACGGGAACCGAGATTATTAATAGTCCTAACTCGCTGCCAACACATTTTTCGTTTAACGGATATATTCAGGCCTTTCTCAGTTTGAATCTAGGGAGGATTTTCCTGAATACTCTGTTTATTTCCGTCACTGTGACGGTCACGAATACCCTGTTTTCCTCAATGGTAGCCTACGCCATCGTGAAAATGAACCTCCCAGCCCGGGAGTTCTGGCTCAAACTGATCCTGACCTCCATGATGGTGCCTGCAGTGTTATTTACCATACCCACGTATATGATGCTGTACTCCTGGGGATGGGTGAATACTTTCCAGGCGTTAATAGTCCCCGGCACGATCAGCGCCTATAACATCTTCCTGTTGGTGCAGTTTTTAAAACAGGTAGATAACGCCTATATCGAAGCCGCCAGAATTGATGGTGCCGGTGAGTTCACCATCTTCTTCAAGATAGTGCTCCCGATGATCAGACCGGCACTGGCCACCGTATCTATTTTGACCTTTATGGCGACCTGGAACGATTTTATGGGGCCATTACTGTATGTTCGCGATGATTCACTGATGACCTTGCAACTGGCATTATTTAAATTCGTCAACGATATTCCCACTGAAAACCTTGAACAACTTTGGGCGATGACGACCATGATCGCCATACCCGTGGTGCTGGTTTTCTTTTTCTTACAGCGCAATTTTATTAGAGCATTCACAGGGATTGGGGTGAAATAATGAAGGTAAAAACCGGTTTGGCCGCCCTGTTACTGATTATTCTCCTCGCCTATTGCAGTGCATGGCTCATGGTTTATCAACAGTCCAAACGCTATTTTGACTTTGCAGAACAGCAATATGCCGCAGGCAACTACATTCTGGCATTGAAGGGCTTAAATAAGATCGAGCTTTATAGCCAGGATGCATACTCCGGCGGCTATCAGCAGGTGATTGACGGCTGGCGCATGGGGTTGCTGGTCTATCGCCCCGATTTTTATTATCAGGCATTGGCGCGCAGCACCGATCTGCTGGCTCACGCCAGTAATCAGGAACTGACGGAATTTATCGGTACTTACACTGAGATAGATACCCGCTTTATCGCTGAAGCCGCAACCTGCCTACTGGCCCGCTATCAGCAGCAAGATCTCTCTGGGCAGCAAGCAATGGAAGCCTTTCTCACTGAGGCATTCCCAGCCTATCAGTGGCGATCTGCGCCAGAATTCACCACTGGCTGCTTGCCTCGGCGGTAACGCACGCTGGGCATTATCCCTGACTTTTGGTTATTGGAAATTTGGAGCTCTTAATGAATACCGCCTACCGTAATGCCACTCTGCCGATTGAAATGCGCATTGATAATCTGCTCAGCCAGATGACGCTGCAAGAAAAAGCGGGCCAGCTTTGCCAACACCCGATGCTGAACTATCAGCAACATCGCGACAGCTACCTTGCCAGCGTTCGCGATGGTTGTTGGGGCTCGCGTATTCTGGCGGATACCGCTTGGGCAGGGAATGCGCCCGGAGAACGTGTTGATCCACGTCAGTTGAATGAGATCCAGCGCGTTGCCGTGGAACAAAGCCGCTTGGGGATCCCACTGCTGTTTGCCCGTGACGTCATCTACGGGCAGGCGACCGTGCTGCCGATCCCACTGGCGCAGGCTGCATCCTGGAATCCTGAATTAATCAGGCAGGCTTATCGGATGATTGCGCACGAGGCCGCATCATTGGGCATCCACTGGACTTTTGCCCCCATGCTGGATATTGCTCGCGATCCGCGCTGGGGACGAACGATTGAAACCTATGGCGAAGATCCCTGGCTCACCAGTCAGTTTGCTGCGGCTGTTGTGGCAGGTTTTCAGGGGGAAGATCTCTGCGCATTGGACAGCCTGTTAGCCTGCGCCAAGCATTTTATCGGCTACGCCGCTGCTGAGGGTGGCCGCGATTATGATACCAGTGAGATCTCGGATAATACGCTGCACAATGTTCATCTGCCCCCGTTTAAAGCCGCTGTCGCCGCCGGTGTAGGGTCGGTGATGACCAGTTTTAACGATCTCGGTGGCATGCCGGTGACGGCAAATGGCGGGCTGGTTACCCACTGGCTGAAACAGCAACAGGAATTTGACGGTCTGGTGATCAGCGACTGGGGCTCGATTCTTGATCTGACCTACTTCGGTATCACACAGGATCCCCTGCACGCCGCTGAACAGGCAATACGAGCCGGTGTGGACATGGCGATGCCTCATGAAGCCTATCAACATAATCTGGAAAAACTGGTGCAGCAGGGGCGTATTGATACAACACTGTTGGATGATGCGGTGCGTAGGGTTCTACGGGCCAAATTCCGCACGGGCCTGTTTGAACACCCTTATGTCGATGAAGAGTGGCATACCACCGCACTGCGTCGCCCAGAGCATCTGGCGAAAGCGCTGGAAGTAGCAGAACAGTCAATTGTGCTATTAAAGAATAACGCGGACTTGCTGCCGATTAGCCGGACATCTGGCCCTCTTACCGTGGCGGTGATCGGCCCTCATGCACATTCACAACGTCAACACCTTGGTTCATGGTGCCTTGACGGTGATGCCCATCATGTGACCTCAATTTATCAGGGGGTCTGCGCGCTTGCGGGTGAGGTTAATGTCATCACCGAGCCGAGTATTTTTAGCGATGAGATGATTGAGTGCGCTCATCGGGCTGATATTGTCATACTTTGCACTGGCGAAAGCCATCGACGCACAGGAGAGGCACGCAATATTGCCGAACTACAGCTGCCACCAGGGCAAGAGGAGTTGATTGCCGCTGTCGGGCGTACAGGTAAACCCTTGGTTGTGGTGCAGTGTACGGGGCGTCCGCTGCCTTCCGCCGCTACGGAACAGTATGCCGATGCTCTGCTGTATGGCTGGCAGTGTGGCACCGAAGCGGGTATGGCGATTGCCCGCATTATCTTTGGCGAGCAGGTGCCCAGCGGCAAACTGCCGATGACGATCCCACGCAGTACCGGCCAGATCCCCATTTACTATGGCCGTAAACAATTGGGTAAAATGCGCGACTATCGTGAATACCAACCTTACAAGGACCTGGCTGATACACCGCTCTACCCCTTCGGTTTTGGCCTGAGCTATACCCATTTTAGCTATACCGACCTGCGTTTGAGCCATAAAACGCGTTCAGTGGGTGAACGCCAATGTGTGACGGCCACGGTCACTAATGAAGGGAAGCTGGCCGGATGTGAAGTTGTGCAGTGCTACATTCAGCAGCATCTTGCCAGCACTACGCGTCCAATGCGTGAGTTGAAAGGGTTTGTGCGCATCACGCTGCAGCCAGGAGAATCGCGCGAAGTGAGCTTCGAGTTAGGCGAAAAAGAGCTGGAATTCTACGGCCAGCGGTGTTGCTTTGCGTTGGAACCCTCGCGCATCAGCGTATTTGTCGGCGGATGCTCCGACACGCCACATAGCATAGATTTTGAGCTGATTTAGGTTGGCCTGTCCAAAGGGTTTGAGCCTGCGTCCCCAGGCTCAAGTGACTTGAAAATGCGGGTAAGTGGAGTCCCGAGTACAGTATGAACTATGCCTCTTGGGATGTTGGCTTTGCCACCTTATATGCCAAAGCGAAGGCTGTACCCGCCCTACAACTCCTTGGCGTTATTCAGCGCCAGCGACACTGCCAGCGTTTGCGCCAGGCACATCGAGGCCACCTGCGAGCGAAACCCGTCGACCTGCGCTTCGCGCACCACAAAGCAGACATCGCTGAAGGCAGCCAGCGGGCTGACCTGGCTGTCGGTAATGGCGATTTGCAGCGCACCCTGTTTGGCTCCCAACTCCACCAGTTCAATCGCTTCTTTGGCGTATGGCGAGTAGCTGATGGCGATCACCACGTCTTTGGGTTTCACCATGCTGAGCTGTTCGGTAAACATTCCGCCTAACCCGTCGATCAAGAATGCGCGTCTTTCCAGGTGGCGCAGGGCATAGGTGAGGTAAGACGCCACGCTGAACGAGCGGCGCAGGCCAATCACATAGATATTTTCCGCGTTATTCAACAGTTCTACCGCCCGATCCAACTGCTCGGCGCTGGTTTGCATCGCGAGCTGTTGCAGCGCCTGCGAATTAACCATGGTGAAGACGTTGAGGATTTCGGCGGGCTTTTCTGGCGCGACGCTGTCATCGGAAGAGGTTTGGCGGAACAAACGTGCGCGTTCGGTATAGTTGACCGTTTCTTCCATTAGGTGCTGGCGAAAAACCTGCTTCATTTCGTTAAAGCCGTTAAAACCAAAGGCGCTGGCGAAACGAATCAGGGTAGACGGCGGGACACTGGCCTGTGCGGCGATGGAAGCAACGGTATCGAAAGCAATGCTATTACTGTTATCCAGAATATAGCGCGCCACCTGTTTTAAACGCTTGCTGAGCGTTTCATAACGGCGGCGGATCTCATCTTGTAACAGCGAAAGTTGAGTTGGGTTATTCATCCATTCGGCTCGCAGTAGGGGGAGGAAGCGTATCGGTGTATACGCCTGAATTATCGGCAGGCCATTCTAACAGATGGAGCGGAAATTTCATTTCATCAAAAAGCGATTTATTCCATCGCAAGCTGCGTTGCCTCACAGAAAATCGGCAAAAAAAACCCCTTAAAGCGGCGAAAAGCACCTTAAGGGGAAATGAGATAATGCCGGTCTGTTATGCCCAAAATCGCCTAATTATTCGGCATAATGCTGAAGGTTTAGCCCCCTCTACCTGTGGGCTGTCTCTTATACACAACGTGTTCGTCTCTGTAAGTCAGGTGTAATGGGAATTGCCGTAAAAGATCATAATCCGATGGAACAATAATGGACGGCAATTGCAGGGCCCAAGGCGGGGCCCTGCA
>JBAQHZ010000360.1:0-2322 GCA_049288585.1 Chania sp. | reverse complement strand
TTTCTAAATAACCGAAGGAAATATTATGAAAAAGTTATTCGCCGTGATGATGTGCAGCGCGTTGATGTTGGGTGTTTCTGGTGCTTATGCGGCAGACGGCATGAGCCATGACGGAATGAAGAAAGATGAGATGAGCCAGATGTCCCACGACGGCATGGCCAAAGGCAGTATGGCTAAGGACAGTATGAAAAAAGAGCACATGAAGAAAGACCATATGGCTAAGGATGCCATGCAGAAAGATGAAATGAAGAAAGACCACATGGCCAAGGATGCCATGAAGAAAGATGAAATGAAGAAAGATGCGATGAGCCAGTAAATATTGGCCAATATCCGGCGGCTGATGTCGCCGGTCATTTCCAGTTATCGAGAGGTTTACTATGAAAAACATCATTCTGGCCGTGGTTCTGGCCTGTATTGGCGGTAGCGCTCTGGCCGCTACCCCGGTGACCACCGTTGAAGCACAGAAGTTACAAAAAATCGGCGTGGTTTCCAGCCAGGCAAGCACATTGAGTGGTTTTGAGCAGATGATTGCCGCGGAGGCCCAACAAAAAGGGGCCAGTGCTTACCGCATTACGTCGGCTACGGTGAATAATCACGTCTACGGCACGGCGGACCTGTATAAATAGGGAGAGTTATGCCTTCAAATGCTGGCATATTAAGGTAAAGGGACGGAGTCTGACTGCGTCCCTTTTGCTATCAGCGCTGCCCCATCCACTGGGTGCATTTACCGTCGGTACACTTACCGTTGTACAACAGATGCAGGCTGGCTGATTCGTTGTGATAATTGGGCTGCTGTGCGCTGTTCTGTGGCGATGGTTCTGCCATACCTTGCGCTGGTGTGCGGCGATAGACCGCCGGGGTTGCGCCAAACTGCTTTTTAAATGCCCGCGAAAATGAAGGCTGGGAATCAAAATGGAATTGCAGGGCGATGTCCAGTATCGAGCGAGGGGTGGCGCGCAGAACCTGCGCTGCCTGCGAGAGACGGCGCTCGCGGATGTAACTACCCAGCGCATGGCCGGTGGTACTGCGGAACATGCGTTGCAAGTGCCATTTGGAGTAGCCCGATTTTGCTGCCACGTTGTCCAGCAGCAGCGGTTGATCCAGATGAGTTTCTATCCAGTCCATCAAGTCGTGAATGATATTGGCGCGATCCATTGTATAAATCCTCCCGCAGGTACGACATTCAGGTCACAGTAAAATACGATTAATAATCCAAGTTTATTCTTTGATAATAGGCCTGCGTGACAGGTGACGCAAGTACTAACTGGGGAATTCCACGTGGCGAAAAATGCTCTACTGGGAGCAGGGGGATAAATTCAGCAGGGTATCAGTAACAGCAGATCTTGCAGAAGGTAGTCCAAGAATATCAGTGAGAAGGGATAGCTTGTCTGGCTATCCCTGAATGCAGTTATGCTTCGCGAGCGGGAATATTCACCCCACGTTGCACTGCTGGCCGGGCTAAGCCACGCTCCAGCCATTGGCCGACCAGTGGGAAACAGTCGAACTCAACCAGTTCCCGTGCTTGATAGAAACCAATCAGATTACGCACCCAACCGAGCAGTGAAATATCGGCAATAGTGTAATCGGCACCCATTATCCAATCGCGCCCAGCCAGCCGGCTTTCCAGCACGCCGAGCAGGCGCTTGGACTCTTTCTGATAGCGTTCCAACGGCCGTTTGTCTTCATATTCGCGCCCGGCGAATTTGTGGAAAAAGCCAAGCTGGCCGAACATTGGGCCAACTGCCGCCATTTGGAAGAATACCCACTGGATAGTTTCATAACGCAACGCAGCATCTTGTGGCAAGAACTGGCCGCTTTTCTCTGCCAGATACAGCAGGATCGCGCCAGATTCGAACAGTTCGAACGGTTTGCCACCGGGGCCATCGGGATCGATGATTGCCGGGATTTTACCATTCGGGTTCAGCGACAGGAATTCTGGCGTCCAGGTTTCGTTGTTACCGATATCGACCAAGTGTGCCTCATAAGGCAAACCGATCTCCTCCAGCATGATGGAGACTTTCACCCCGTTTGGCGTTGGCAGCGAGTAGAGCTGTAATCGTTCAGGATGCTTAGCAGGCCAGCGTTGAGTAATGGGGAATTGGGCTTGATCAAACATGGTCATTCCTCAGATTTTATAGGTTTGCAAACAGGATATACCCAAGTGACTTCAAGTTGCATGTAGGCTGCCACTGAGTGACAAATCGGTCAGAGACCGATTTGAGCAGCGCTTGCGCTGACCCGAAGGGTGAGCCTCTTTGAGGCTCATAACCCCCAGGAGCTTGGTAAACCAAGTGACTGGGGTGAGTGACAAATCTGCTTGGC
>JBAQHZ010000359.1:0-1901 GCA_049288585.1 Chania sp. | reverse complement strand
CCTGTCCATCACCCTGCCGTTATACTCTATACCCGTCATACTTCAAGTTGCATGTGCGTTGGCTGCGTTCACTCACCCCAGTCACATAGTGGTCTATGCTCCTGGGGATTCACTCACTTGCCGCCTTCCTGCAACTCGAAGTATTTAGGGTATAGTGGCCAACTGCAACTGGCCACGGCAGCCAGAGCATTAAGGGCAGCAACACGCTTAACGCGGCTTGTTGCGTTGAACTCGACAACGCTCCTCAAGGCTGCTATTCCCACCATTATTCAAACCTGCATAAACCTCGCAAGGCATAGTCAGATCCTTATCCTCAAGATACCAATACGGGGGTTCAGGTGAACAGATATCCATCTCCTTCAAACGCCACTGATTGCTGGATTTATTGAGTACCACCCAAAGCATTTTATCTAAATCTGCCTCACAGTCTTTAGCCAGCTTCCAATTAAGATTACCACCGTCAGTTGCCACTAATTCTCCCACCAGCACGGCCCATTCGTTACTCACATTCAACTTGTCTACCTTAATCAGCACCGCCTGCCCTGCTTCACTGGCCGCTGCGGGGCGGATGGCATCAAGAATAGGCTTACGTTCACTGTTGGTGGGCTGCGGCGTATTGGCTTTGGCATCGAGTTTGGGAGTACCCGATAAATCTAACAACAGAGCAGTATTATGATGGCCGTTATCTGCATGACTGAGGCTGCCGCTGACGGTAACGTGCTGGCCAGCAAAATCCGATAAATTGAGAGAACCATTGGGGATCAGTGTGACCTCAATCTGGTCTTTTTCGGCTTCATTATAATCTTCACCGACAGTGCAAATTGGCTTATCCAAAAAGAGCAGCCCTTGAATATCCCGGCCGTCAGTCGCTGGATCCTCGCCATAATTAGGTGAGCCAAAGAACACCCGTATTTCGACAATGCCGCTGAGGCTAATGGGTTTGCCATAATTCAGGCAGCTCTCTGCCGCCGATACCGCACTGGTATAAAGCGCGAAAAGGGTCATGACAACAGTCATCAATTTATAATGGCGGATAATATACTTATTTTTAGTCATCATTTAAGGAGCTCTTTCTCCGTCTTGTAATTTCATCTTTTGGGCATTATTGACTGCAGCGCTGCGCTAAGGTAATCAAGCGCAGGCCGCATCAGGCCTTATTGAACAGGCAGAATATTTAGCGGTAATACCACTGTCTTATTGATAAAATCAGCGGTGTCAGGGTCTGAGGTGGTTTCAGTGATCCGCACATATCCAGGCTTTTCCGGGTCGGGAGTCACTAAGGCTTCGGGCAGTTGTTCTATTGCACTGATGTTGGAGCTCACGGTTCGAATAGCCGGTGTCCACTGTGACTGCTGGATATCGTAGAGACGGATCCCTATCCAACTTCCTTGCCACCACTGGCCAATCAGTTGCAGGCGATCGCGCCCGCTACTGTCCAGCCCTGCGATCACCGTCAGCGATGCGTTAATACACTGAGGTAGAACTAACGGTTTAACTTCTGCCTTTGACGTCCAGAGATAACAATTACAATCCTCCCCATTCTTGCAGTCGCCGCCGGTTTCAGCATGGCGGCTATTTACCCAAGCATATTGCCGTTGAATGCCGTCGAACTTGCCTCTTACTACCTGGCGGCTATCGTCATCGAAACCAAGATTAGTATCGGTAATACCATCAGATTCAGCGATAATCTGCCATTGCCCCGCAGCATTAGGTTTTATATACAAACTGGCGGGGTAGTTTTGCGTTTTCCCCCCTACATTCACCTGTTTTACAAACTCGGCTCGTATGCTGTCGGCCACGCCACCATCGTCGGTATTATTTCCATCTGCATGAGCGTAGATCGTACTGACGATCGATTGCGATAAGAATTTCTTTTTCTCTGAATTGAAAAATGCTGCCTT
>JBAQHZ010000358.1:0-1960 GCA_049288585.1 Chania sp. | reverse complement strand
TTGCGTGAGGCCAACAACTGCTCAAGCTGATACAGGAAGCCCCAGTCGCTGCTTGCCGGGTGGAAGCAGCTGTTGTTGCCCAAATGGCAGGTTGGGCCGATTGGGTTCGCCAGGATCAGCAGGGTATCGTTATCGCAATCCGGCGTGATACTCACTACGGTGAGGAAGTGGCCGGAGCTTTCGCCCTTGGTCCACAACCGCTGTTTGGTACGTGAGAAAAACGTCACTTTGCCGCTTTGCTCGGTCACCGCCAGCGCTTCCTGATTCATATAGCCGAGCATCAATACTTCGCCAGAAACGGCGTGCTGGACGATCACCGGCAGCAGATTGTCGGTTTTTACCCAATCCAGTTGATTTCTTTGTTGTTCTGTTAACACAAACGCATCTCCACGCCACGTTCCGCCAGGAACTTTTTCAGTTCGCCGATATTAATGATTTGCTTATGGAATACCGAAGCCGCCAGCGCGCCGTCAACGTCTGCGTCGCGGAAGGCTGCCAGGAAGTGTTCCATGGTGCCCGCACCGCCGGAGGCGATCAGCGGCACCTTGCACACATCACGCACTTTCCTCAGCTGTTCCAAATCATAACCGTTACGCACGCCGTCCTGGTTCATCATGTTAAGCACGATCTCCCCAGCGCCGCGCTTCTGCACTTCTTGCACCCAATCGAGGGTTTGCCACTTGGTCACTCGGGTGCGGCTTTCGTCGCCGGTATATTGGTTGACGTGATATTTGCCGGTTTCGGCTTCATACCAGGTGTCGATACCGACCACGATGCACTGCACGCCAAAGCGATCTGCCAAACGGCTGATCAGGCTGGGGTCGGCCAAGGCGGGCGAGTTGATGGAGATTTTATCTGCACCAAACGACAGAATTTGGCTGGCGTCTTCGGCGCTTTTGATGCCACCGGCCACACAGAATGGAATGTCGATCACTTCTGCTACGCGCGATACCCAGCTTTTATCCACCACGCGGCCATCGCTGGAAGCGGTAATATCATAAAACACCAGCTCGTCGGCGCCTTCCTGCGCATAACGCTGCGCCAGCGGCACAATGTCGCCAATAATCTCGTGATTGCGGAACTGCACGCCTTTCACCACTTGCCCATCTTTCACGTCCAGGCAGGGGATTATCCGTTTTGCCAGCATGCGATTGCCTCCTCGACGCTGAATTTACCATCCAACAGGGCGCGCCCGACGATCACCCCTTCGACACCGCTGCCGCGTAACTGGGCGATATCATCCAAGTTACCGATACCGCCAGAAGCCTGGAAGGCGATCTGCGGATAGCGCTCGCACACTTCCTGATACAGCGCCACGTTGGAACCTTTCAATGTGCCATCGCGCGAAATATCGGTGCACAGCACGTGTTTCAGGCCGAATGGCAGGTATTGTTCCACTACCTGTTCCAGCGTGGCGTCTGAGTTTTCCTGCCATCCGCTGATGGCCACGCGCTTGGTGCCAGCGGCATCAATGCGCACGTCCAGCGCCAGCACCATGGCATCGGCACCGTAACGCTCGAACCAACCCTGCACCATCTCCGGCTGTTTCACGGCGGTAGAACCAATCACCACGCGGGTGGCACCGGCTTCCAGCAGCGCTGCAACGTCCTGTTCATTACGAATGCCACCGCCAACCTGCACCGGCACGCTGATGCCAGCCAGCAGCTTGCGCAGCAGCGGGATCTGGCGCGCAGCCGGATCTTTAGCGCCGGTCAAATCTACCAGATGCAACACCTGCGCGCCTTGGCGCTGGTAATCCTGCAAACGCAGCAACGGGTCGTTGCCGTAGTCACGCTGCTGGCCGTAATCGCCCTGATGTAGGCGCACCACGTTGCCGTCGATCAAATCCAAAGCGGGAATAATCATGCTGCCTACATCTCCAGAAAGTTTTTCAACAGTTGAGCCCCGGCCGCGCCAGATCGCTCTGGATGAAACTGCACGCCAAAGAAGTTGTCTTTTT
>JBAQHZ010000357.1:0-4608 GCA_049288585.1 Chania sp. | reverse complement strand
TTGTACGGCGGCGGTGAATGGCTCGCCGTAGTGCGCCTGAGCGATGGTGCTTGAGCATATCGGCATCGCATAACTGTGAACAAAGTAGAAGTAAGCACCGTCCTCGATGCCACGGAACAGGGGGTTGCCCGCCTGAGAAGTCACCTGATTCCAGCCCATGTGCGGCAGTGGCAGGCCAAAGTCGTTCATCTGCTTCACCGGGGTTTCGATAATGCCCAGCGCTTTGATACCGCCACTCTCTTCACTGCTTTCCGCCAGCAACTGCATGCCGAGGCAGATGCCCAGCACCGGCTGGGTGCAGGCTTTGATCAACTCGATCAGATCGCGCTCTACCAACTGCTCCATGGCCGCCTGCGCGGTACCCACGCCGGGCAGAAACAGTTTGTCGGCGCGCAGTACGATCTCGGGGTCACGGCTGACTTCAGGCCGATAGCCCAGCCGCTGCACTGCGTAATTAACAGAAGCCAGGTTGGCGCAACCGGTGTCCAGGATCACCACGTTCATCACAGCACCCCTTTCGAGCTCGGGAGGGTGTTACCCTCAACGCGGATCGCCTGGCGCAGCGTGCGGCCAAACACTTTGAACAGGCTCTCAACGCGGTGATGATCGTTTTTGCCCTTGGTTTTCAGGTGCAGGGTGCAAGCCATGGTGTAAGACAGCGAACGGAAGAAGTGCTCGACCATCTCGGTGCTGAGATCGCCCACGCGCTGATAGTTGAACTCGGCGCGGTATTCCAGGTGCGGGCGGCCAGAAAGGTCCATCGCGCAGCGCGCCAGGCATTCATCCATCGGCAGCACAAAGCCGAAGCGCGCGATGCCACGCTTGTCGCCCAGCGCTTTGTTCAGCGCTTCACCCAGCGCCAGCGCGGTGTCTTCCACCGTGTGGTGATCGTCAATGTACAGATCGCCATTCACCTGAATATCCATGCGGAAGCCGCCGTGGGTGGCGATCTGATCCAGCATATGGTCGAAGAAGCCAACGCCGGTCTTAATCTTGCTGCCGCCTTCGCGATCCAGCCAGACGTTAACGTCAATCTGCGTCTCTTTGGTCACGCGGTTAACGTGAGCGTGGCGATCGCGCTGGGTTAACTGCTGGGTAATGGCTTTCCAGCCCAGGGTTTCACGCTGGTACAGCAGCCCCTGAATACCCATATTGTTGGCCAACTGGATATCGGTCTGGCGATCGCCAATCACGTAGCTGTTGGCGGCGTTCATCACGCCCGGTTGCAAATAGCCTTTAACCATGGCGATTTTCGGCTTGCGGCAGTCGCAGTTGTCTTCCGGCTTGTGCGGGCAGATCAGGATATCGTCGAATTTCACGCCCTGTGAACTGAGGATCTGCATCATCAGGTTGTGCGGCGGATCGAAGGTTTCCTGTGGGAAACTGGCGGTGCCGAGGCCGTCCTGATTGGTGATCATCACCAGCGTAAAGCCCGCCTGCTGCAACGCCAGCAGGGAAGGGATCACATCCGGCTCCAGCGCCAGTTTATCCAAACGGTCAACCTGAAAATCTTCAGGTGGCTCAGCAATCAGCGTGCCGTCGCGGTCAATAAAGAGGAATTTCTGGCTCACATAGGCTCCTTTGTGCCAAGCAGGGGTTTGAGTGCGTCAACGACGCGTTGGCATTCTTCACGTGTGCCGATGGTGATGCGCACGCAGCCGGCAAGACCGGGCTGTTTATGCTGATCGCGCAAGATAATGCCCTGATCCCACAGCGTTTTAAACACATTACTGGCAGCATTACAGCGCACCAGCAGGTAGTTACTGTCGCTGGTGAATACCTGTTCAACGCAGGCGCAGTCTTGCAGCGCCTGTTGCAACCAACTGCGGTTAGCGCTGACTTCCGCGACCCGTTGGCGCATCAGGTTTAGCCCTTCGGTGCTCAGTGCCTGTGCCGCAATGTCGGCTACCGGAGTAGAGAGCGGGTAGGGCGCGATGACTTTCAGCAGCAGGGCGATCACCTCGGCATTGGCCAGGGTAAAACCGCAGCGCAGGCCAGCCAGCGCGAAGGCTTTCGACAGCGTACGCAGAATCACCAGGTTAGGATAATCGCTCAGCCAGCCCGCGACCGAAGCCTGTGGGCAAAATTCGATATAGGCTTCGTCGACCGCGACGATCGCTTTACCGTTGGCCATCTCCAGCAGCGCACGCAGGTCGTTCGGGTCCAGCAGATTACCGGTTGGGTTGTTCGGGCTACAGGCGTAGATCAGCTTGACGTTATCCAGGCTGGCGGCAATGGCGGGCAGATCGAGCTGCCAGTCGGCTTTAGCGGCCACGGTGCGGCGCTCAACGCCGAAAGTCTCGGCGCTGACGGCGTACATGCCGTAAGTGGGCGGGCAGAACAGAATGGCGTCTTTGCCCGGCTCACAGAAGGCGCGGATCAGCAGTTCGATACCTTCATCTGCGCCACGGCTGACCAGCACCTGATCCTGATTCACCCCGGCGTAAGCGGCATAGCGCTCGATCACCAGCGCCGGTTGGCATTCCGGGTAGCGGTTGAAGGTCTGTGTGGTCAGTTGGAACTCTGGCGCGACCGGGTATTCGTTAGCATTCAGCCATACGTCACCCTTGCCACCCAAACGGCGTGCCGACTGGTAGGGGGTCAGCTCGCGCACGTTTTTACGTGCTAATTGTTCAATGCTCATGCTTGCTCCTTCAAGGCGGCGACGCGTAGGGTCACGGCGTTTTTATGGGCGATCAGCTGCTCTGCGGCCGCCAGCGTTTCGATAGTGGCTGCTAAATTCATAAAGCCTTGCGGCGTCAGTTCCTGCACCGTCATGCGCTTTTGGAAATCCGCCAGCCCCAGGCTGGAACAGGTGGCGGTATAGCCGTAGGTTGGCAGCACATGGTTGGTGCCCGAAGCGTAATCCCCAGCAGATTCCGGCGACCAGTCACCGAGGAACACCGAACCGGCGCTGGTAATGCTGTCTACCAGATCGCGCGCGTTGCGGGTTTGAATAATCAAATGTTCCGGGCCGTATTGATTGCTGATGGTGATACATTCGGCTAAATCCTGCGTGACGATCAACCGGCTGCTGGCCAGCGCCTGGCGGGCGGTTTCTGCGCGCGGTAATTCAGCTAACTGCTGTTCAACCGCTTTCGCCACCGCTTGCGCCATGGCTACATCTGGCGTCAGCAGGATCACCTGCGAATCTGGCCCGTGTTCGGCTTGCGACAGCAGATCGGAAGCCACAAACGCCGGGGTTGCACCGCTGTCGGCAATCACCAGCACTTCAGAAGGGCCGGCAGGCATATCAATCGCCGCGCCGTCCAGCCGCTGGCTGATCTGGCGTTTGGCTTCGGTCACAAAGGCGTTGCCCGGCCCGAAGATCTTAGCCACCCTCGGCACAGAATCGGTGCCGAACGCCATAGCAGCAATCGCCTGCGCGCCGCCGACCTGAAACACTTCCTGCACGCCGCACAGCTTGGCGGCATAGAGGATCTCATCGGCAATCGGCGGTGGCGAGCACAGCACCACGCGGCGGCAACCGGCGATACGTGCCGGGGTCGCCAGCATCAACACCGTAGAGAACAGCGGTGCAGAACCGCCAGGAATATACAGGCCGACCGAGTCGATCGGGCGGGTCACCTGCTGGCAGCGCACGCCGGGCTGGGTTTCCACATCCACCGGCGGCAGTTTTTGCGCATTGTGGAAGGTTTCCACGTTGGCGACGGCTACTGCCATCGCCTGCTTGATTTCGTCACCCAAGCGTGCGCAGGCCTGTTCGATCTGTTCTGCGGTGACGCGTAGCGCACCCACTTCGGTTTTATCAAACTTGACGCTGTATTCACGCAGCGCGCTGTCACCGTTGGCCTTCACGTTGTCGAGGATCTCTTGCACCGTGCGGGTGATGCTGCCTGAAGCGGAGATCGCCGGGCGCATCAGCAATTCTGCACGCTGTGGCGCGCTGCATTCTGCCCAATTGACGATGGTATTGAAGTTCGACATGGCGTTACTCCATCATCTTCTCAATTGGCAGCACCAGAATGGAGCTGGCACCCAGGGTTTTCAGTTTTTCCATGGTTTCCCAGAACAGGGTTTCGCTGCTCACCATGTGCATTGCTACGCGCTGCTGATCGCCTGCCAGCGGCAGAATGGTTGGGCGTTCCGCACCTGGCAGCAGGGCAATCACTTCGTCCAGACGCTCGGTCGGTGCATGCATCATGATGTATTTGGATTCGCGTGCCTGAATCACGCCCTGAATACGGGTCAGCAGGCGGTCAATCAGCTGTTGCTTGGCTTCCGGCATCTCGCCATCGCGCTGAATAAGACAGGCTTTTGAGCGGAACATCACTTCGACTTCACGCAGACCGTTAGCTTCGAGCGTCGCGCCGGTAGACACTAAATCGCAAATAGCATCGGCCAGGCCTGCACGCGGGGCGACTTCAACAGAACAGTTCAACAGACAGGATTTAAACTGCACGCCTTTCTGATCGAGATAGCGTTTCAGCAGGTGAGGGTACGAGGTCGCAATACGTTTACCGTTCAGTCCAGCAGGGCCGTCCCAGGCTTCATCGGCAGGCGTCGCCAGCGACAGACGGCAACCGCCGAAATCCAGACGACGCAGAGTGAAATAACGCGGGTCTTCACCCTGTGCGCGACGGGTTA
>JBAQHZ010000356.1:0-1788 GCA_049288585.1 Chania sp. | reverse complement strand
CCCAAGCCGATCCGCCGCTTGGGCAATCTGTTGCAGATAACTGTAATCGACCGTGCGGGCGCCTTCAGCACTGCCTAGATAGTGACCATCTCCATGGGTAGGTAAAAACCAGAATACGTTGATACTCATAATGATGTGCTCCTGCTTATTGTGAGTTTGTGTGCCATACACGTTGAGAAATATCCACCTTGACCGGCACCAGCCGGTTGGCGAAGAACAGGTCGGCGGTCTGCTGCTGGGCGGCAATAGTTTTCGCATCCAGCGGTTTGATCGCGGTAATGGGGCGATGATCCAGATAAGAGGCAATCACCGGTTCCGGTAGTCCCATCGCATTCGCCAGCAGCGTGACGCTTTTTGCCCGATCGCTACGGGTTAACGCATCGGCCTGCGTCAGGGTATCCAGCACCTGCTGGATGAACGGACCATTGGCTTCGGCATAGGGGCGAGCGGCCAGATAGAACGAGCCGGTTTGGCTCAGTTGGCTGCCATCGGTCAACACCTGGACGCCACCTTGCAGCAACGCGGCGGAATAGTAGGGATCCCAGATCGCCCAGGCATCGACGTTACCTTGCTGGAAGGCCGCGCGAGCGTCGGCAGGCGTCAGGTAAATTGGTTTGATATCGGTAAACGTCAGGCCAGCCCGCTGCAAGGCACGTAGCAGCAGGTTGTGAGAACTGGACCCTTTTTGGAAGGCGACCTTATGCCCTTTCAGCTCGGCGACGCTGTGAATCGGGCTGTTTTCTGGCACCAGGATCACTTCTGCTTGCGGCTTTGGCGGTTCTACGCCGACATACAGCAGATCGGCTCCGGCGGCCTGAGCAAAAATAGGTGGGATATCGCCGGTACTGCCCAAATCGATACTGCCGACGTTCAGCGCTTCAAGCATCTGAGGGCCTGCCGGGAATTCGATCCAACTAATTTTGGTGCCAGGGAAACGTTGTTCCAGCAGTTGGTGAGTTTTTGCCAGCACCAGGCTGACGGAACCCTTCTGATAGCCAATGCGGAACTGCGCTGGGGCATTCGCCTGCGCGCTGGCGGTATTGGCGATCGCCAGGGCAAAAATGGCCGACAGCGCGCCCGTATTGAACCAGCGGCGGAGAGTTGAGAATCGCTTCATCATAGTTTCCTATTTATCTTCAGGCGGACTGCTGGGCTAACAGGGAAGAAGCGAGCTTTAACGCAGGCGGTTTGCGGCGGCCCAGCGCCAGATAGAAGCTTTCCAGCGCCTCTTCCAAACGCGCAGAGACCGTGTCAGACAGAGTGACCTGCTCACCGTTAAGCAGGATCTGGCGGTCATCGGCAAAAACACCGTGCAGCACTTCCTGGGCTTTCAGCGCTGCCAGTACCGGTTTCAAAGCGTAATCCACCGCCAACATGTGGCCAACGGAACCGCCGGTGGCCAGCGGTAAAACCACTTTGTGGTCCAACGCGCGCTCTGGCAGCAGATCGAGTAGGGTTTTCAGTGCGCCAGAAAATGAGGCTTTATACACCGGCGTGGCAATCAGCAAGCCGTCAGCCAGCGCGAGTTGGGCGGCAAAAACTTTGATATCAGGACTGTTGAAGTTGGCATACAGCAGATCGTCCGCCTTGAAGTCGTGCAAGGTGTAAGCGATCACTTTCACGCCCTGCTGTTGCAGCCACTGTTGGCTCAGGTTGAGAAGTGCTGCCGAACGTGACGGAATTCGTGGGCTGCCAGCCAGTGATATAACGCGCATTGCCGCTCCTTATAGCTATACCCTTCATACTTCAAGTTGCATGTGCGTTGGCTTTCCTCGCTCACCCCAGTCA
>JBAQHZ010000355.1:0-5497 GCA_049288585.1 Chania sp. | reverse complement strand
AAACTGCCGTTTACCTCGCCTGACGATCCGCTGCTGAAAGCGCGCATTGAGGATTGCCGTCTGCGCGGTGGCGATCCGTTCAACGATGTGCAGCTACCGGATGCCGTGATTACCCTGAAACAGGGCGTTGGCCGCTTGATTCGCGATACCGACGATCGTGGCGTGCTGGTGATTTGTGACAACCGTTTGGTGATGCGCCCCTATGGCGAGGTGTTCCTTAACAGCCTGCCGCCGACACCGCGTACCCGCGATCTGGCACAGGCAATCGCCTTTCTCAAGGCTGAACGCTAGCGGATAGGCGCGACTTCAGGGCTGTGCTACAATGCGCGCCCTGTATGAAACCACTGACTTTTCCCGCCTGAGGTTTGGCATGTCCACGCGAATTTTAGCGATCGATACGGCGACGGAAGCATGTTCTGTCGCTATCTGGAATCAAGGCGAAATCCACGCCCTGTTCGAACTGTGCCCACGCGAACACACTCAGCGTATTTTACCCTTGGTGCAACAGGCGCTGGCCGAAGCCGGATTGACCCTGTCTCAGCTTGATGCGCTGGCCTTTGGCCGTGGGCCGGGCAGCTTTACCGGTGTGCGTATCGGCATTGGTATCGCCCAAGGGTTGGCGCTGGGTGCCGATCTCCCCATGCTCGGGATCTCTACCTTGCAAACCATGGCGCAAGGCGCTTGGCGTATGACCGGTGCACCGCGCGTGCTGGCGGCGATCGACGCACGCATGGGCGAAGTTTACTGGGGCCAGTTCGAGCGTCAGCATGATGGCCACTGGTTGGAGAGCGAAGGTGAAGCGGTGCTGTCGCCGCCGCAGGCGCTGGAGCGTGCACAACGCTTGCAGGGCAACTGGGCCCATGCTGGCACCGGTTGGCAAACCTATCCGGACCTGGTTGCAGGCACCTCTCTCAAGCTTACTGATGGGCAAATGCTGTTGCCACAGGCCGAAGACATGTTGCCATTGGCGTTGCAAGCCTGGCAGCAGGGGCTGGCGGTGAACGTCGAAAACGCCGAACCTACCTATCTACGTAATGAAGTTACCTGGAAGAAACTGCCGGGGCGCGAATAATTGCACTATTATTATCGTGTTGTCATTGATGTCGGAAATACGCCCGCCTGCAACTTGCGCTAAGGAATGCGGTCAAAGTTACAGCCAACTCAGGAGATTGCGACGATGCTGACCCGCACTTTGAGTAAAAAACGATTAACTCTGGCGATTGCCAGTAGTGTGTTGGCGCTCTCCGGTTGTGTCACTATTCCAGAGGCTATTCAGGGAACGAGTGCTACGCCGGTGGATCAACTGTCGTCGGTGCAAAATGCGCCACACCTGTTTACCGGTGCTGAAGCGCGTTTTGGCGGTACGGTAGTCGCCATGACCAACGAACGCGGCCGTACGGTGCTAGAGATCGCTGCGGTGCCGCTGGATGCCGGTGCGCGTCCTATTCTGGGGGAACCTTCGCAAGGGCGGTTGCTGGCTTCGGTTAACGGCTTCCTTGACCCGGTCGATTTCAATCAGCAGTTGATCACGGTGGTGGGGCCGATTACCGGTGTCCGTGAAGGCAAAATCGGCATGACGCCATATCGCTTTGTCACCATGAATG
Organism: Chania sp.; assembly: GCA_049288585.1. Taxonomy (GTDB): domain Bacteria; phylum Pseudomonadota; class Gammaproteobacteria; order Enterobacterales; family Enterobacteriaceae; genus Chania. Next base: position 3,893 of record JBAQHZ010000355.1, on the reverse strand, counting down.
CCACCGGTTTCAAGCGCTGGCGCATTGCTCAGCAGATTATGATGCCACCGCAACCAATGGGTCCATGGGGCCCCTGGGGGCCGCGTCATGACCCTTGGGGACCCGGTTGGGGAGGAGGGCCTGGCTGGTATAATCCTGGCCCAGCCCGGGTACAGAACTTGGTTGTCCCCTGAGTTTAGTCATTCTGATAGGCGGCTTGATAGCCGCCTTGTTCTTTTCTGTGCAAGTATGCATTAGCAATTAGTGACCTACATCGCAACCTGAGTATTGTTTAAAACTCAAACTGGTACGCTGAGTTAAAATATTGTTAAAGCTTGGCCGTAAGTTGGGGGGCTGCGATGATAGTTAGCAAAAATTTCGGGAGTAATAGCTTGGATAAGGTCTGGTTAAAACGTTACCCGGCAGATGTTCCGGCAGAGATTGACGCCGATCACTACACATCTCTGATCGAAGTATTTGAAAATGCGGCCTTACGTTATGCGGATCAGCCCGCTTTTATCAACATGGGGGAGGTAATGACCTTCCGCAAGTTGGAGGAGCGCAGCCGGGCATTTGCTGCTTATCTGCAAAATGAACTGGGGCTGAAGAAGGGCGACCGTGTCGCGTTGATGATGCCAAACCTGCTGCAATATCCGATCGCCCTGTTTGGTATTTTGCGTGCCGGCATGGTGGTGGTGAACGTCAACCCGCTGTATACCCCGCGTGAACTGGAGCATCAGTTGAACGACAGCGGTGCCAACGCCATTGTGATTGTTTCCAACTTTGCTCATACGCTGGAAAAAGTGGTGTTCAAAACCCAGGTGAAACACGTGATTTTGACGCGCATGGGCGATCAGCTCTCTGCGGCAAAAGGCACGCTGGTGAACTTTGTGGTGAAATACATCAAGCGTTTGGTGCCTAAATACCATCTGCCGGACGCCATCTCTTTCCGCAGCGCATTGCAGCGTGGCCGTCGTTTGCAATACGTCAAACCGGATGTCGTCAATACCGATCTGGCTTTTCTGCAATATACCGGAGGCACGACCGGTGTGGCCAAAGGCGCGATGCTGACTCACCGTAATATGCAGGCAAATCTGGCTCAGGCTAAAGCGGCCTATGTTCCTTTGCTGCGTGACGGGCAGGAACTGGTGGTGACGGCGCTGCCGCTGTATCACATCTTTGCCTTGACGGTGAACTGCTTGCTGTTTGTGGAGCTGGGAGGGCGCAGCCTGCTGATCACCAACCCGCGTGATATTCCGGGAACGGTGAAGGAGTTGGCGAAATATCCGTTCACCGCTATCACCGGTGTGAACACATTATTTAATGCGTTGCTGAATAATGAAGACTTCCAGAAACTCGATTTCTCCACGCTGCGGCTGTCGGTAGGCGGTGGTATGTCGGTACAGAAAGCGGTAGCGGAACGGTGGGAAAAACTGACCGGCAAACACTTGCTTGAGGGCTACGGCCTGACTGAGTGCTCTCCGCTGGTGTCAGGCAATCCGCACGACCTTAAGCATTATAGTGGTAGTATTGGTCTGCCGGTGCCTTCCACGGATATTCGTTTAGTGGATGATGATGGCAAAGATGTTCCTGCTGGTAAACCCGGTGAACTGTGGGTCAAAGGCCCGCAAGTTATGTTAGGCTATTGGCAGCGGCCGGATGCAACAGATGAAGTGTTGAAAGATGGCTGGCTCGCGACCGGAGATGTCGTTACAGTAGATGATGAAGGTTTTATTCGCATCGTCGATCGTAAGAAAGATATGATCCTGGTTTCCGGATTTAACGTTTATCCGAACGAAATCGAAGATGTGGTCAGCCAGCATCCGAAAGTCCTGGAGTGTGCGGCGATCGGTGTGCCGAGCGGGGCCTCAGGTGAAGCCGTGAAGATTTGCGTAGTGAAGAAAGACGCCTCACTGACCAGTGAGGAGTTGCTAACCCACTGCCGCCGGCATCTCACCGGGTATAAAGTGCCAAAAATTGTTGAGTTCCGTGACGAATTGCCGAAGTCGAACGTTGGCAAAATTTTGCGTCGGGAACTGCGTGACGAGCAAAAAAAGCCGAAAGCAGCTGATGCTGCCTAGGTGATGTCGTTGCACTCCTTATTAACAACGCCGGTTTATGCCGGCGTTGTTGTGTTTGAATCATGAAATACCCATTTCCTTCGTGCAGGATAGTGGGTAAACGATAAAGAGAATGACGTTTTGAATTATCAGTTGATCACTACCGACGCTGGCCTACAGCAGGTCTGCGAGCAGGCAAGAAACCATGCCCAGATTGCGCTGGACACCGAGTTCGTAAGAACGCGTACCTATTATCCGCAGTTAGGCCTGATCCAGTTATACGATGGTGAACAACTCTCCCTGATTGATCCACTGCCCATCAAGCAATGGCAGCCGTTTATCGATCTGCTGGCTGATACCGGCGTAGTGAAGTTCCTGCATGCTGGTAGTGAAGACCTGGAAGTCTTCCTCAATGCCTTCAAGACGCTGCCGACACCGATGATTGATACCCAGATCCTGGCGGCGTTTAGTGGCCATGCGCTGTCTTGCGGTTTTGCCAAGCTGGTAACGGAGTATATGCAGGTCGATCTGGATAAAAGCGAATCCCGTACCGACTGGCTGGCGCGGCCATTGACGGAGCGGCAGTGTATTTATGCTGCTGCCGATGTGTTCTACCTGCTGCCGATGGCCAAGCAACTGGTACAGGAAACCGAAGAGGCGGGTTGCACCGCCGCTGCACACAGCGAATGTTTATTGCTATGCCAGCGCCGTAGTGAAATGTTAGCGCCAGAATTGGCATACCGTGAGATCACCAACGCCTGGCAATTGCGGCCGCGTCAGTTAGGTTGCTTGCAGAAACTGGCTGAATGGCGCTTGCGTCAGGCTCGTGAACGCGATCTGGCGGTGAACTTTGTGGTACGCGAAGAGAATCTGTGGGCCGTTGCCCGCTATATGCCAGCGTCGCTGGGGGAGCTTGATGCACTTGGGCTGAGCGGGCCGGAGATTCGTTATCATGGCAAAACGCTGATTGCCTTGGTGGCAGAAGCTAACGCGCTTGATGAGTCAGCATTGCCGGAACCGATAACTAATCTGATCGATCAGCCGGGTTACAAGAAAGTCTTCAAGGAAATCAAAGCAGTTATAACCGAAGTGAGTGAAAAGAGCGGGTTAAGCAGCGAACTGCTAGCCTCACGTCGGCAGATTAACCAATTGCTAAATTGGCATTGGAAACTGAAGGGTAACGAGAATCAACCAGAATTAATCAGTGGCTGGCGTGGTGATTTATTGGCAGCCCCCTTGCAGGATATCTTGAAGAATTATTAACCGTTAACCAGAAAAATGGGGCAGGGTAAGCTAGGCTGTTCCATTTTTTTGCAGAAATAACATGGTCGAAAAGTTTAACAACCGCTAAAAATAATCCCTTCAGATTAATTGTGAATTATCTCGACACAAGAAAGATCGTTATTCGTGTTTCTTACCTTATTGCATGGATATATATACAGTTACCCCCTGCATAAAATAGACAGGGGGTAATTAATGCGCCGCAATCATTTAGGCATTTCTTCCGATTCCGATTCCGGTAGTGTCACGTTCAGTTCAAGTACCGAGATATCATCCCCTTTCTGCTCGAACTGTACATGGAGCATTTCAGGATCGACTTGAACGTATTTACAAATTACCGCCAGAATGTCGCGTTTTAAATCAGGTAGATAGTGGGGCTCGCTGTCCCCACGACGACGTTCTGCGACGATAATTTGCAGCCGTTCCTTGGCTACACTGGCTGTTGATTTTTTGCGGGACAGAAAGAAGTCTAACAAAGCCATGGTTTATCCCCCAAAAAGGCGTTTCAGGAAGCCCTTTTTCTCTTCTTCGATGAAGCGGAATGGGCGTTCTTCTCCTAACAGACGGTGAACG
>JBAQHZ010000354.1:0-2858 GCA_049288585.1 Chania sp. | reverse complement strand
CTCCCAAGGTAGAGGGAGTCCCACCTTCCGTGCAAAGATGTGTAGATACCTATGCCTAATGGGCGGGGGCGACCATGTTGAGCAATGTGAATGATTTAGCGTTAGCTTGAAGCTTACTGCTGAGCTTTCAGCCAGGCAATTTCTTCGGCCCAGATATCTGGGTTCACCGTTTCCAGAATCAGCGGGATGTTATCAAAGCGCGCGTCGCGCATGATGTAGCTGAACACCGTCTTGCCGATATTACCTTCACCTAGGCTGTGGTGGCGGTCAACACGGCTGCCAAACTCGCTTTTGGCATCGTTAAGATGCATGCCACGCAGGTAGTTGAAACCCACCACGTTACCCAACTCTTGGAACGTCTTTTCGCAGTCCTCTTCCGTGCGCAAATCATAACCAGCGGCGAAAGTGTGGCAGGTATCTATACACACACCGACGCGGCTTTTATCTTCCACGCCGTCGATAATGGCTGCCAGATGTTCAAATTTGAACCCCAGATTGCTGCCCTGACCGGCGGTGTTTTCGATCACCGCGGTCACGCCTTGGGTTTTATCCAGCACCAGGTTGATGGATTCTGCAATGCGCGCCAGACATTTATCCTCATCAATCTGCATCAAATGGCTGCCCGGATGGAAGTTAAGCAACGTCAGCCCCAGTTGTTCACAACGTTGCATTTCATCAAGAAACGCCTCGCGGGATTTTTCCAGCGCATCTTCTACCGGGTGACCAAGGTTAATCAGATAGCTATCGTGTGGCAGGATCTGCCCAGGGCCAAAGCCGTATTGTGCGCAGGCACGTTTAAACTTATCGATTACGTCGGCAGGCAGCGGAGCTGCTTTCCATTGACGCTGATTTTTAGTGAACAGGGCGAATGCGGTCGCCTCTAATTCGTGCGCGCGGATCACCGCCTGATCTACGCCGCCTGAAGCGCTGACATGTGCACCGACAAACTTCATTTTCATTCTCCTGTGTTATCGCCAGCATTATGGCATTGATACCGGCAGGATTGAATGGCGGGGTAAAAGAAGCGGGCCCGTAAGCACGGGCCCGAGAGGGAGGGAGTTACAGCAGAGCCTGAACCAGTTGGTTAATTGCGGCACCGCCGATAACCAGCCAGATAAACAACAGGGTGGCCAGCAGAATCGGTTTCACCCCAGCCTGGCGTACCGCGCTGATATGGGTGGTCAGGCCCAGCGCCGCCATCGCCATCGCCAGCATCCAGGTGTCGGCGGTAACCAAGTGCTGTACCAGTGCCGCCGGGAGCAGGTTAAACGAGTTCAGCCCGGCAACGGCAATAAACAGCACGGCAAACCAAGGGATGGTAATGGCCGATTTTTCGCTTTTGCCATCCGCAGCACCACGGCTGATGTAGCCAGACAACAGCAGCAGGAAAGGGGCTAACATCATGACGCGGATCATTTTGGCGATCACCGCAGCATTTTCGGCATCTGGGCCGATGGCATGGCCGGCTGCCACCACCTGAGCCACTTCATGGATCGTCGAGCCGGTATAGATCCCAAAGGTTTCCTGGGTAAATGGCATCCATTGGAAGTGCTCATTCAGGTGATATAGCCAAGGGTAAGCGAAGATGGCCAGCGTGCCGAACACCACCACGGTAGAGACGGCCACCGCCACTTTGCTGGAATCTGCCTTCAGAACCGGTTCGGTGGCCATCACCGCCGCCGCACCGCAGATACTGCTGCCCGCGCCGATCAGCATGGTGGTCTGGTTGTCGAGGCCGAAAACTTTCTTGCCCAGCCAGCAAGCCAGCAGAAAGGTGCTGGTTAGGGTAAGGGCATCGATGATGATGCCGCTGGCCCCGACATCGGCAATCTGCTGAAAGGTTAAACGAAAGCCGTAAAGGATAATCCCCAGGCGTAGCAGGCGCTGCTTGGCAAGTTGAACGCCGGTATGGCATTGAGGTTGCAACCACGGGTAAAGCGTATTGCCGACGACGATGCCAAACAAGATCGCCAGCGTCAGTGCACCTAATCCCAATCCGGCAACCCAGGGAATGTTGCTGGCCCAGATCGCCAATGCGGTTAATGCACCGGTCAGCAATAAACCGGGTAGTAACCGTGGTAGCCCCAACAGCGGGAAATGTTGCTCGGGATAAGTGTGGGTGGTCTCGCTCGCCATTGTTCAATCCTCTTCTCGATTCTTGGTAGCAAGAGTAAAATTTCGTGACCTAAAAGAGAAATTGATTATATGCTTATAATCTATCTGAATAAGTGGTCGATGCTGTGCGATCCTCCATGGGTATCAGGCCGAATTCTGTAAACGTGATAATCTTAATGGCATGACCGCTGGTTTTATTACCGCTTATTTCTACATTTTTATTTTAATTTCAAAGGTTTTGTTCGGCGTATAAGCCCGATTAACCCCTTTTTATACCGAGACCGCTATGCATATCACCTTGCGTCAACTGGAAGTCTTTACCGAAGTGCTGAAAAGCGGCTCAACAACGCAGGCCTCGGTGGTCTTGGCCTTGTCACAGTCAGCGGTCAGCGCGGCGTTGGCAGATTTGGAAGGGCAACTGAATGTGTTGTTATTTGATCGGGTAGGCAAACGATTGGTTATCAACGAACATGGCCGCTTGCTGTACCCGAAAGCGCTGGCACTGCTGGAGCAGGCCAGTGAAATAGAGCAGTTATTCCTGCATGACAATGGTGCGTTGCGCATCGCGGCCAGCAGCACCATCGGTAATTATATGCTGCCCGCGATGATTGCCCATTATCGCAAAGATTTCCCGACCACGCCGCTGGAGCTGAATGTGGGGAATAGCCAGGATGTGATTGGCGCAGTGGCGGATTTTCGCGTCGATCTCGGCCTGATTGAAGGGCCGTGCCATATGCCTGAAT
>JBAQHZ010000353.1:0-7930 GCA_049288585.1 Chania sp. | reverse complement strand
TGCAGGGCCCCGCCTTGGGCCCTGCAATTGCCGTCCATTATTGTTCCATCGGATTATGATCTTTTACGGCAATTCCCATTACACCTGACTTACAGAGACGAACACGTTGTGTATAAGAGACAGCTCCCCGAGGGAGAGGGAACTGTATTGTTTATCTATCAGGCTACAGTAGCCGCCGCGACGTCGCTACGCTTAAGCACCGCGTAACCGAGCCCCGCCAACAGCGTACCGGCGATAATCGCTACCAGATACAGCAGCACCGGAGAGATAGCGCCGGGGATCAACAGCACAAACAGGCCACCGTGTGGAGCCATCAGTTTGGCACCGAAAGCCATCGACAGCGCACCAGTCAATGCACCACCGGCGATACAGCACGGCAGTACGCGCATCGGATCGCGGGCTGCAAATGGAATCGCCCCTTCACTGATAAAGCACAGCCCCAGTACCAATGCCGCTTTGCCGCCTTCCTGTTCGGATTTCTCGAACTTGTTGCGCGCCACAATCGTTGCCAAGCCCATTGCCAGCGGCGGCACCATACCTGCCGCCATAATCGCCGCCATCGGGGCATACACCGAGGAACTCAACAGCGCCACGCCGAAGGCATAAGCGGCTTTGTTCACCGGGCCACCCATATCGGTACACATCATCGCACCGAGGATCGCACCCAACAGCACTGCGTTAGCCGTCCCCATCGATTGCAGCCAGTGGGTCAGGCCTTCCATGATTTTCGCCACCGGCGTACCGACCACGTAAATCATTATCAAACCGGTGGTCAGACTCGCCAGCAGCGGGATAATCAGGATCGGCTTCAGCGCTTCCATACTCTTCGGCAGATGCAGCTTACCGCTGATCGCTTTGGCGACATAACCCGCCAGGAAACCGGCAATAATACCACCGAGGAAGCCAGCACCGGTGCTCACCGCCAGCATACCGCCGATCAGGCCCGGCGTCAGGCCAGGACGGTCGGCAATCGAGAACGCAATATACCCGGCCAGAACCGGCACCATCAGCGCAAAGGCTGAACCACCACCGATCTGCATCAGCGCAGCAGCCAGAGTGCCTTTTTCTTCAAATGCCTTGATACCAAATACGAACGACAACGCAATACACAGACCACCCGCCACCACCATCGGCAGCATGTAGGACACACCGGTCAGCAAGTGACGGTACGGCCCGGCACTCTCTTTTTTCTTGCCTGCGGTTGGCACGCTGCCGCTTTTCTGTGGCTGGAAGATCTCGGCTTCCGCCTGCGCCTTATCCAGTTCCTGCGCGGTTTTCTTCAGTGCCAGCCCGGTAGAAGTGCGGTACATCGGCTTACCGGCAAACTTGTCCAGATCCACTTCAATGTCCGCTGCAACAATCACCAGATCGGCCGCCGCCACTTCTTCTGGGGTGATCGCATTACCAGCCCCTACGGAACCACGGGTTTCCACCTTCACCCACCAGCCACGTTTTTTGGCTTCGCTCTCAATGGCCTCGGCCGCCATAAAGGTATGCGCCACGCCGGTCGGGCAAGCGGTCACCGCAACGATGCGTTTCGGGCCAGCCGCTTTCACAGGTGCCGCTGCCGGAGCCTGATAAGGCTTGGCTTCGGCTTTGGCCTGCGCCAAAAAGGCTTCGGGATCACGCACCGCGTGTTCCACATCACCGATATACACCTGTTTGCCGTTCAGCTTGGCATCCGTAGACGCAGCTTGACCTGCTACGACCACCAGTTCAGCCTCGTTCAGCACATCTACCAGCACCAGGCCAGCTTTGGCCGCAGCGCCTTCCAGCATACGTTTCGCCAGGTGACCACGAGCCTGCCCGAACGAACTGTCTATCATCAGCAGCGTTTTCATTCTGCTTCCTCCTGTCAGTTAAAAGGTTTCAGATCGACACGCGCCATCATCGCGGCCAACTGCGGGCGATCGGTCACGCCGACGTTACTCTGGCTCACCGCCAGGGCAGCCACGGCGGTGGCCAAACGTAAAGTATGTTCACTGGATTCACGCATCAGCAGGCCGTAGATCAAACCACCGACCATCGAATCACCGGCACCCACCGTGCTAACGACCTCACAGGCAGGTGGCTTGGCGATCCAGGCACCCGAGGCGTTCACCCACAGTGCGCCTTCCGCTCCCAGCGAGATCACCACATGAGCGATCCCCTGATCGCGTAACGCATGCGCGGCTTCCACCACATCATCCAAGGTTGGCAATGGACGACCGGCCCAGATCTCCAACTCACGGCGATTCGGTTTCACCAGCCAAGGCGCGGCTTTCAACCCCGCCACCAGCGCCTCACGGCTGCTGTCGAAAATAATGCACGGGCACTGCGCACGCAGGCGAACCATCCACTCGGTAAAGGCTTCAGGCGGTACGCCTTCCGGTAAACTGCCGCTGACCGCCACCATGTCGAACTGGCCGAGCCAACTCAGGGAGTCGCTAACGAAACGTTCCCAATCCGCTGACGTGACTTCAAACCCGGAGAAGTTGAAATCGGTCACTTCGCCGTCTTTTTCCGTCAGCTTCACGTTGATACGGGTACGCCCTGACACCACCTGGAAACGGTTGGCAATGCCCAGATCGCTGAATAACAGCTGGAAACCATCCTGGTTATCTTTCCCCAGGAAACCGCCCACGGTCACATCAATACCTAAATCTTTCAGTACCTTGGCAACGTTAATGCCTTTACCGGCGGCGTGCAGCCCGGCGGTTTTTACCCGATTAACCTCACCCCGTTCGATCTCTGGGCAGAAACCCACCAGATCGTAAGCCGGGTTAAGGGTAATGGTTGCTACTCTTCTGCTCATGCTGCACCCTCGCCAAGACCTTCGCTGATGGCTTCGCCAATGGCTTTCAGCGCCGCTTCAGCATCATCACCGCTGGCGGTAAAGCGCAACTGATGACCTTTCTTCACACCCAGCGCCACTACCTTCATCAGGCTGCGGCCGTTAGCCGGTTTACCGCTGCCGTTAAGATTGGTGACGGTAATTTCGCTGGAAAATTGTTTGATCACGTTAACCAATGCGGTGCCCGGGCGGGCATGCAGGCCGTGTTCGTTACGAACGATATATTCTGCGCTCAGCACCGCACTCTGTTCGGCCACCTCGCTGGTCAGCAGTGCCAGCACGGAGGCGGCATCGGCGTTCAGCAGGCGTTCAGCTTTATTGCTCAACAGCAGGTCGCTGAGGTAGTTCAGCAGCGTCAGCGGTTGCTGATCGGCAATCGCCACGGTCAGCAGCAGTGCAACCTGCTCGCCCTCTTCGTCAAACGCCTGCACGGGGCGGCTGATGGTTGCCGCACTGAACAGGTTGCCTTCAACACTGTCGCTCAACCAGATCCCCTGCCCCAGGTTCAGCGGCTTGCGGGTGATCACATCGCTGACAAACCGGGCATCAACCGCACCGATCTTTTGCAAGCGGCCCGCATTCAAAGCTTGCAGCGTCATCAAAGAATCTGCCGCCACGTCCAGCGAGATCAGTGAAGCATCGAACTGAAACTCAGCCGTTTGTTTCTCGCCCATCAGCAGGCTGCGCAGCTCTTCTGCTGACGTGGTTTTCGCCAGCTGTGCCGCTACGTCGTCATCGCTGAGTACGTGCGTCAACTGACGCAGCAGCGCCAGGTGTTCGTCTGAACGCGCGGCGATGCCGATTACCACATAGGCGGTCTGGCCTTCGCCCCACTCAATCCCCTGCGGGAACTGGAATACCTGCACCCCGGTATTCAGCACCAGATCGCGAGTGTCGGTGGTGCCATGCGGAATGGCGATACCGTTACCCAGATAGGTAGAAGTTTGCAGCTCGCGCTGCAGCATGCCGTCAACATAGGCGGCGCTGACGCATCCGGCTGCGGTCAGCGCTGCCGCGACCTGCCGGATGGCTTCCTGTTTACCGCTGGCGGCGGCGCCCAGGTGAATGTCTTGCTGTGACAACTGGAACATAGTTCTCCTCTCCTGCTGAATTGAATCGTTTCAGCTATGTAGGGAAAAAGGAGCGTTATCAAAACCGGAGTGACCCATTCGATAACGCTGAAACGTTTCAATCAGTGTGGAATCAGGCCTTGCTGAAAGCAAGTTTTCTTAATTCCGATATGATGGATTTTTGACATCACGCACATTTTCCCCTGCAAACACCTTGCTTACAGAACAAAATGGCGTACTGTGCTGAAACACTGCTGAAGGAGAAAGGCATGACGGTAGCAACCGGCGTTGGCGTGATCATTGTCAACCCGCAGGGCCAGATTCTATTAGGTAAACGCTGCGGTTCTCACGCCCCTTTCTGGTCGATCCCCGGTGGCCATTTGGATGAGGGTGAAACCTTTGAACACTGTGCCCAGCGCGAAATTGCTGAAGAAACCGGTTTGCTGATTGATGCTCCGCATTTCATTGGTATCAGCAATAATCTGCAAACCTGGCGGGCTGAAGGCAAACATACCGTATCCATCTGTATGCTGGTTCAGCACCCCGGCGGCAAAGCCGAATTAAAAGAGCCGGAAAAATGTGCCGAATGGCGCTGGTGCTCTCCCGACGCTCTGCCGGAACCGCATTTTGAAGCCAGCCGCACCGCGATCGCCCTATGGCTGAGTGGTAAAACCTATCTATCTACAATTTGAAGCCTGTTCTCCACAGAAAAGACTTTTTACCCTGTTGTTGATTGAAACCGTTTTTTGTTTTTTTTAAAAACGCGTACTCTACGCGCGACTTGTTTCTCTATTGGCTATTTGCTCACCACTATGCGTACTTCAACTGCAATAACTCGACGCTTGCCCGACTTCACTTCGCTGGCATTTATTGTCGTGGCGTTTCTCACCGGCATTGCCGGTGCCTTGCAAACCCCCACGCTGAGCCTGTTTCTTTCCACCGAAGTGAACGTGCGCCCGAGTATGGTCGGTTTGTTCTTTACCGGCAGCGCGGTAATCGGCATTTTGGTCAGCCAGTTTCTTGCCCGCCGTTCGGATAGAAAAGGCGATCGCAAATCACTGATCTTTCTCTGCTGCATGCTGGGCGCATTGGCCTGCGCGCTGTTTGCCTGGAACCGTAACTATTATCTGTTGCTGTTTGTCGGCGTGCTGCTGAGCAGCTTCGGCTCCACCGCCAACCCGCAGATGTTTGCGCTGGCACGCGAGCACGCTGAACGCACCGGGCGCGAAGCGGTGATGTTCAGCTCGATCCTACGCGCACAGGTGTCCCTGGCCTGGGTAATCGGCCCGCCGATTGCCTTTGCTCTGGCATTAGGTTTTGGCTTTCAGGTGATGTATCTGGCGGCGGCAGCCACTTTCATTCTCTGTGGTGCTTTGGTGTGGAAAACGCTGCCCTCGATGCCGAAAACGCCGTCGGCCAAAGGTGCTACGCTGGAAGCGCCACGCCAGAACCGCCGCGACACGCTGCTGCTGTTTGCCGCCTGTACCCTGATGTGGACCGCCAACGGCATGTATCTGATCAATATGCCGCTGTATATGGTGCAAGAGCTGCATTTGCCAGAAAAACTGGCTGGGATCTTGATGGGCACGGCGGCCGGGCTGGAGATCCCTACCATGCTGCTGGCCGGGATGGTTGCCAAACGCTTCGGTAAACGCTTCCTGATGCGCTGCGCGGTGATCGCCGGGGTGCTGTTCTACGCCGGGCTGCTGTTTATTACCGGCACCTGGCAGTTGATTGCCCTGCAATTGCTGAACGCGCTGTTTATCGGCGTGCTGGCGGGTATCGGCATGCTCTATTTTCAGGATTTGATGCCAGGGCAAGCCGGGGCGGCAACCACGCTGTTTACCAACACCACGCGCGTTGGTTGGATTATTGCAGGTTCGATTGCCGGTTCTGTAGCTGAGATCTGGAACTACCATGCGGTGTTTTATTCCGCGCTGGCGATGGTGATAGGTGCAGTGATCTGTCTCTGGCGGCTAAAGGATGCCTGAATCCGCTTAGGGCGCGGTATCTACCTCTAGCTTTGCCAAATAGATTAACGCTTCGTCACGGCGATCGTGACACATCTCCCGGCTGGCCTGCAGGCTGCCGCAGACGCGGGGCCGTAATGGCGAATGAAACAGGCCACAACGCAGTTGCTGATCCAGATGAATGCAGCGGGTATTCGCCGGTTTGCCATTGGGCATGCCGGGGATCGGGCTGGAAATTGACGGTGCAATGCAGCAAGCGCCACAGTCGGGACGGCAGTCCATCAGCGCTTCTCCTGGCGGGCTGGCAGAATTGAAGCCGGACAATAGCAGTACACCGTAATTGCCGCCAGCAGAATCCTATTCAGACCGAAATCTTTCTCTCCCCCCCGTTTTTCAACGGTAATGTTTTCTTGGCATAGAAACACCAACGCCGCATTTATTGCGCATGAAAATAGCAAATTAGGTTCTTTACATGCACACATCACGCAATGTACCATTAAGCTAGTACAAAAGAACTCACGGCCCATCAGGCCATTCAGGAGCAACAATGTCCACGGACACCATCCAGAAACTTTCCCGCCCTTCCGTACTCGGTGGCGCGATGATCATTGCCGGTACTGCCGTCGGGGCCGGTATGTTCTCTATTCCCATCGTCACTTCTGGCGTGTGGTTCGGCGGCTCAGTGGCATTGCTGATTTATACCTGGGCCTGCATGCTGATTTCCGGCCTGATGATCCTCGAAGCAACGCTCAATTATCCGGCCGGTGCCAGCTTTCATACCATCGTCAAAGACCTGCTCGGTAAAGGCTGGAATGCCATCAACGGCCTGTCCATCACCTTTGTGCTGTACATTCTGACCTATGCTTACATCTCAGCCGGTGGCTCAATTATTGCCCACACGCTGGAAGGCATTGTCGGCACCAACCAGGCGGTGGCCGGGCTGGTGTTCGCTGTTGTGGTGGCGTTTATCGTCTGGTTATCGACCCGGGCGGTGGATCGCCTGAGCACCATTCTGATTGGCGGTATGGTGATCACTTTCGTGATGTCGGTTGGCGATATGTTTACCCACGTCCAGCCTGCGGTGCTGTTCAACCGTGGCGACAGCAGCGCCAGTTACCTGCCCTATGCGCTGGCGGCCTTACCTTATCTGCTGACGTCATTTGGTTATCACGGCAACGTGCCGGGGCTGGTGAAGTATTATCACCAAGACAGCCGTGCCGTAGTACGTAGCCTGGTGTACGGCACCCTGCTAGCTTTGGGGATCTACATCCTGTGGCAGTATGTGATTCAGGGCAATATCACGCGTGATGCGTTCAAACAGGTGATTGCTGAAGGTGGTAATATCGGCAGCCTGCTCAAGCAAATGGGCAACGTTTCCAGCAGCCAGGTGGTTGGCCAACTGCTCAGTGCCTTCTCCTATATGGCGCTGGCCAGTTCATTCCTTGGGGTTTCGCTGGGCTTGTTCGATTATCTGGCTGACTTCTTCAAGTTCAGCGATAACACCGCCGGTCGGACCAAATCAGCGCTGGTGACGTTCGTTCCGCCGACCTTGGCAGCACTGCTGTTCCCGAACGGCTTCCTGTATGCCATCGGTTTTGCGGGCTTGGCAGCCACTATCTGGGCGGTGATCGTCCCAGCCATGATGGCGCGCGCCAGCCGCCGTCGCTTCCCGCAGGCGGCCTATCGCGCTCCCGGCGGCCATGGCATGATCCTGTTTATTATCCTGTTTGGCGTGATCAACGCCGTTGCTCACTTACTCACCCTACTGAATATGCTGCCGGTATTTGAATAACACTTTCTGAGGGCCGGCCATTGCCGTAATGCCAGTCAGTTAAGCGCAAAACTGCATAATCATGCGCAATTGCTAAAAGAGTCGCCCCCTCTCCCTGTGGGTGAGGGCCGGGGTGAGGGGCTTGTAGTGCGGTGTTCATCCCCTCACCCTAACCCTCTCCCCAAGGGCTGTCTCTTGTTCACATCTTGAGGTAGGGGAATGAGTGTTTATTTAGGTCGCTAAACATATTGTGTACACATTGGCAATGTGATGAACGCGCCGTCCG
>JBAQHZ010000352.1:0-9881 GCA_049288585.1 Chania sp. | reverse complement strand
GTGCAGCAGTATCATCAGCCTGTTTTAAGTCCATGCGATTTACAAGGAATACTATGATGACTAAATATCGGCATACTAAAGGCCAAATACAGGAAAACGCCATTGAGGCATTGTTACATGACCCGCTGTTCCGTCAGCGAGTAGAAAAGAATACCAAAGGGAAAGGCAGTTACCGGCGTAAAGATAAACATACGAAAGGTGGTAGCTGGGAGGCCAGTGGTAAGTTATCTAATAACAACTTACCACTGGCTTTCTGGTTTTAGGCATAAAAAAACCACCAGGATAAGGTGGCCTTTTTCGCAGTGCGTGGCTTGGTCTATTGTTTGTGTTGCTGCTGTTGACTCAGTAAATCACGGATTTCCGTCAGCAATTTCTCTTCAGCAGTAGGCGCTGGCGGAGCTGCCGGTTCTTCTACTTCTTTACGGCGCATTTTGTTCATTAATTTGATGGCCATAAAGATCGCGAAGGCAACAATGATAAAGTCAAAAATATTCTGCAGAAACGAACCATAATTCATGACAACGGCGGGGATATTACCCTCAGCTTCGCGCAATACCAGATGGAATTGTTTGAAATCGACGCCCCCGAGCAGCATGCCTAAAGGTGGCATGATAATATCGGAAACCAGTGAAGAAACAATTCTGCCAAATGCGGCACCGATAATGACACCCACCGCCAAGTCGACCACATTGCCACGCATGGCGAACTCGCGAAACTCTTTTAAAATACCCATAAAAACACTCCTTAAAAACTAATGATCCAAGTTTAACAAAGCGATTTCCTTTCGCCACGATGAGTATAGAAAAGTTTTTGGTTTTCCCACGCCAACACACAGCGGGGAAGCCCATTCATATAATCAATGTTTCTATAGGAAGAACGGGCTTGGTTGGAACAGACGTTCAACGTCCGGCACGAATTTCTTATCGGTAATAAACATGATTATGTGGTCGCCTTGCTGAATTTTGCTATTGCCATTGGCAATGATGACATCATCCCCACGCACAATAGCGCCAATAGTGGTTCCTGGTGGTAGTTTAATCTCTTCTACCGTACGGCCAACCACTTTAGAGGTGCTTTCATCTCCGTGAGCAATGGCTTCGATGGCTTCAGCAACTCCACGGCGTAGCGAGGAAACGCTGACAATATCGGCTTTACGCACGTGCCCTAGCAATGCTGAAATCGTCGCCTGCTGCGGTGAAATAGCAATATCAATTACGCTGCCCTGTACTAAATCGACATAGGCACGGCGCTGGATTAGCACCATGACTTTTTTGGCCCCCATGCGCTTGGCTAGCATGGCAGACATGATATTAGCTTCATCATCATTGGTGATGGCGATAAATACGTCTACCTGGTCCACATGTTCTTCGGCAAGCAGTTCCTGATCGGAAGCATCGCCGTAAAACACAATAGTATCGTGCAGGTGTTCTGCCAACTCAGCGGCACGCTGTTGATTACGTTCAATCAGCTTCACGTTGTATGATTTTTCCAACCGCTGCGCCAGCCCTGCTCCCACATTACCCCCGCCAACAATCATGATGCGCTTGTAGGGTTTTTCCAGCCGCTGTAACTCACTCATTACTGCGCGGATATGCTGAGAAGCGGCCACAAAGAACACTTCATCACCGGCTTCGATGATTGTTGAACCTTGCGGGCGTATCGGTCGATCCTGACGGAAGATGGCGGCTACGCGAGTATCAATGTGCGGCATATGCTCGCGCATGGAAGATAGGGCATTACCGACCAGTGGGCCACCGTAATAGGCTTTCACTGCGGCAATGCTGACTTTACCGGCGGCGAAATTCACAACCTGCAATGCGCCAGGGTATTCAATCAGTTTATAAATGTAATCGATAACCAACTGTTCCGGTGAGATAAGATGGTCGATCGGAACCGCTTCTGGATGGAATAATTTCTCGGACTCACGAATATATTCCGGTGCACGGATACGTGCGATGCGGTTTGGGGTATTAAATAGGGAATAGGCGATCTGGCAGGCAACCATATTGGTTTCGTCAGAATTGGTGACGGCGACCAGCATGTCGGCATCTTCCGCCCCGGCTTCGCGCAATACGCGCGGATGGGAGCCATGCCCCTGAACGACGCGCAGGTCGAATTTATCCTGTAGCTGGCGTAAACGCCCAGAGTCGGTATCGACTACGGTGATATCGTTGTTTTCACCAACCAGGTTTTCTGCCAGTGTCCCGCCGACCTGACCAGCGCCAAGAATAATTATTTTCATCGGGTTCTCTGCTTCACACTGCAACGGCCGTGGCCGCTATTTGTAGGCGCACTGAGGTACGCCCTGATAGTTACATTTTAATCAGCTTAGCGTAAAAGAAACCATCTCCATCCTCAGGATGAGGAAGATTTTGCCTGCCTGGTGATTGATTATCACCCGTTTCTGCCAAATTAGCGTCGCTATGGCGCTGCAGGAAAACGGCTATTTGTTCACTGTTCTCCTGCGGCAGAATGGAACAAGTGGCATATACCATCACGCCACCTGATTTTAAATGCGGCCAAATGGCCTCCAGAATTTCGCTCTGTAGGCTGGCTAACTCAGCGATGTCGCTGTCCCGGCGTAACCATTTGATATCCGGGTGGCGGCGAATGACGCCGGTAGCGGAACAGGGGGCATCCAACAAAATACGGTCGAACTGCTTATCGCCGCACCATTCCGCCGGTGTTCGGCCATCGCCTACTTTTACTTCAGCATGAAGACGCAAGCGTTGCAGGTTTTCTTTTACCCGGGTCAGACGTTGTTCATCGATATCGACGGCCATCACATGGGCTTTCGGCGCAGCCTCCAGAATGTGGGTGGTTTTACCACCGGGTGCCGCGCACAGATCGAGGATCTGTTCGCCGTCCTGCGGATCCAACAGATCGACACAGCCCTGAGCGGAAGCATCCTGCACGGTGACCCAGCCGTCAGCAAAACCCGGCAGATCCGTCACGCCGCAAGGAACCAGCAAACGTAACGCGTCGCGATATTCCCTATGTGGCTCAGCGGCGATGCCAGCCTGCTGCATCAATTGCAGGTATTCATCACGGCTATGATGCAGACGATTAACACGTAGCCACATTGGGGGTTTCTGATTATTGGCATCAACGATCTGTTCCCAGTTGGCAGGATAAGCCTGTTTGATACGCTTGAGCAGCCAACTTGGGTGCAAGTAGCGGCTTTCGTTATTGGCGGCGCGTTGCAGCAGTTCTTCTTGCTGGCGTTGGAATTGACGCAGGACGCCATTGATCAAGCCTTTCAATTGCGGGCGCTTCAGGGCAACTGCACCTTCTACGGTTTCAGCCAGTACTGCATGCGGTGGAATGCGGGTATAGAGTAATTGATACAGACCCACCATCAGCAGGTAATGCAGCGTACGCTGCTTGCCAGTCATTGGTTTCGCCATTAATTGCTGAATGCACCATTCAAGCTGCGGTAGCACTCGCAACGTGCCGAAACAAAGCTCCTGCAACAATGCACGATCCTTGTCGGAAATGTTCTTTTGTAATGCTGGCAGAATAGTGCTGAGTGACTGCCCCTGATCCAGTACCTGGCCGATGGCTTTGGCTGCATGGCTGCGGAGATTGTAATTATTTTTCATAGGCTGAAGCTGATAACGATCGGCGTTAAGAGAGAAACAGCCCGGTAACGGTAACCGGGCAAGGGGTGTCTTTTATAACCGGTTACCCGGCATGAACCATTCGCGGCGTGAATTTAATAAATCCTGTGCCGACATCGGTTTTTTACCTGCTGGCTGCAATTGTGTCAGGTTCAGAATACCGTCAGCGGTGGCAACTTGAATCCCCTGTTTGTCGGCATGAACGATAGTGCCTGGCTGTGCGCCAGATGTTTCGGCCAAAACCGTAGCTTGCCAGACTTTCACTGGTTGGTCTTCGATGGTGAAATAGCTGACTGGCCATGGATTGAAAGCACGGATACAACGTTCCAGTTGCGCCGCTGACAGGCTCCAATCTAGTCGTGCTTCTTCCTTGCTCAGCTTTTCAGCGTAGGTGACCAGCGTTTCATTTTGTACCTCACGCTTCGCCGTACCGGAAGCCAATTGTTGCAGCGTTGCCAGCAACCCTTGTGGCCCCAGTTCCGCTAACTTGTTGTACAGGCTGGCGCTGGTATCAGTGGTTTCGATTGGGCAACTGATCTTGTGCATCATATCACCGGTATCAAGACCAACATCCATCTGCATGATCGTTACGCCGGTTTCACTGTCACCAGCCCACAAAGCACGTTGGATCGGTGCCGCGCCACGCCAGCGTGGAAGCAGGGAGCCGTGAACATTGATGCAACCCAAGCGCGGCATCTCCAGAACGGCTTTCGGCAGGATCAAGCCATAAGCAACCACCACCATGATATCGGCGTTGAGATTTGCAACCAGGTGCTGATTCTCTTCCGGGCGCAGTGATTTAGGCTGAAACACTGGGATCTGATGCTGTTCTGCCAACAATTTAACCGGGCTTGGCGTCAATTTGTTACCACGGCCAGCTGGGCGATCGGGCTGAGTGAAAACGCCAACAATTTGGTGCTCAGATGACAGCAGCGCGTCGAGGTGACGCGCTGCGAAGTCTGGAGTTCCGGCGAAAATAATCCGTAAAGAGTCAGACACGTTAGTTTCCTGATCGGTTAGGCACGGGCGTTAAGCTTGGCCATTTTTTCCAGTTTCTGACGGATACGCTGGCGTTTAAGCGGAGAAAGGTAATCGACAAACAGCTTACCGACCAGATGATCCATTTCATGCTGGATACAAATAGCCAGCAGTTCATCGGCATCGAGCTCAAAAGATTGTCCTTGGCGGTCAAGTGCGTGAACCTTTACTTTCTCAGCACGTGGCACCAGAGCGCGATGCTCAGGCACGGAAAGACAACCTTCTTCGATACCGGTTTCGCCGTGTTTTTCCAGCAGTTCCGGGTTGATCAGCACCAGCGGTTCGTCGCGGTTCTCAGAAATATCAATGACGATAATGCGCTGATGGATATCCACCTGTGTAGCAGCGAGGCCAATGCCATCCTCTGCGTACATGGTTTCAAACATATCATCCACGATGCGCTGGATATCTGCATTGAATTCTTTTACCGGGGTTGCAACTTTGCGCAGCCGCTCGTCTGGGAAATGTAATACTTGCAAGACTGACATATATCTTTAGATCTGTATCCGAGTGATAAAAGAGAGTTAGCTTCTATTCTAGACATTTCCTTGCCTGATTGACAGCATCGTTGACCAATTGCACCCATGGGCAATACCACATTTTCAGCGAGGGAATGCGCGATGCAACCAGAGGAAATCGCTCTACGTATGCATGCTGTGACAGGGATAAGTGCGCAGCAAGCCAGCCAAGTTATCGTTCAGTTGATCGCAGAAGGTAGCGATCCTTACCCGCGATTAAAGCCGCTGGGTTTGAATAATAAACAACAGGAGCAATTCCGTCATGTTCCCGCGCATTATCTGCAGACAACGCTCAAATGGTTAGAACAGGCAGGAAATCAGATGATGATTTATGGTGAGCCCGGTTTCCCTGAGCTTTTGACACATATTGCTGATGCGCCGCTATTGCTGATGGTGAAAGGAAATCCCACAACCCTACAGTTACCGCAAATCGCCATGGTGGGCAGCCGCCAGTTCAGTCACTATGGCGAGCATTGGGGGAATCACTTTGCCACCGGGCTGGTACATTGTGGCTTTGCCGTCACCAGTGGGTTAGCCATCGGCATTGACGGTATTTGTCACCGTGCAGCCTTGGCTGCCCACGGGGTGACAATTGCCGTGCTGGGCAGTGGCCTAGCCAATATCTATCCGCGCCGCCACCGGCATCTTGCTGAACAAATTATTGAGCAGGGCGGTGCGGTGGTTTCTGAACATCTGGCTACGGATTTACCTCTGGCCGACCATTTTCCCCGCCGTAACCGAATTATCAGTGGTTTGAGCATGGGGGTGGTGGTCATTGAAGCTTCATTGCGCAGCGGTTCCCTGATTACCGCACGTTGTGCGTTGGATCAGGGGCGTGAAGTCTTCGCTCTGCCGGGAGCGTTGGGTAACCCGATGAGTGAGGGGACACACTGGTTGATTCAGCAGGGGGCAAGTCTGGTTACGGGTCCGAAAGATATCGCTGAGCAACTGGGAAGTGGTCTGCATTGGTTGTCCGTGAACGAAAATACAACTATTTCTGCATCTGAGGCCCAAGTTGAATTGCCATTTGCCGATGTGTTGGCTAACGTAGGAGATGAGGTGACACCTGTTGACGTCGTCGCTGAACGTGCCGGCCAACCTGTGCCAGAGGTGGTAATCAAGTTACTCGATCTGGAGTTAGCAGGGTGGATCGCAGCTGTACCCGGCGGCTATGTCCGATTAAGGAGGGCAGGCCATGTTCGACGTACTCATGTACTTGTTTGAAACGTATATCCACAATGAGCCAGAGATGTCAGTTGATCAGGATACCTTGACCGCCGATCTTGCCGAAGCAGGATTCGATCGGGATGATATCTACAACGCATTGAATTGGCTTGAGAAGCTTGCAGACCTCCAGGAAGGTGAGAATGCGCCTTACTTTATGGATGCCGATCCGCTGGCAATGCGGATCTACACCGAAGAAGAAAGTGTGCGTTTGGATGCCAGTTGCCGTGGTTTCCTCTTGTTTTTAGAACAGATTCAAGTATTGAACCTCGAGACCCGTGAAATGGTCATCGATCGTGTTATGGCTTTGGATAACACGGACTTTGATCTCGAAGATCTGAAATGGGTGGTGTTGATGGTGCTGTTTAATATCCCGGATATGAGAGCGCTTATCAGCAAATGGAAGAACTGTTATTTGAAGTCAACGAAGGTTATCTGCACTGAGCCGATAACAAGCATAGAAAGAAGTTATGACAAAACCAGCGATTTTTGCCACCAGGCAAAATGAACCCTGTCCGGAATGCGGGGCCGAATTGGTGATCCGTAGTGGTCGTCACGGCCCCTTTCTTGGTTGTTCCCAATATCCTGAATGCCAATATATTCGGCCGTTGAAAGCGCAGGCCGACGGCCATGTTGTCAAGGTTCTGGAGGGGCAGGCGTGCCCAAAATGTCAGGCGACGCTGGTGCTACGCCAGGGGCGTTATGGCATGTTCATTGGTTGTGAGCACTATCCTGAGTGCAATCACACCGAAGCGATCGATAAACCTGATGAAACCAGCATTGCCTGCCCACAATGCGGTCAGGGTAAATTGCTGCAGCGCAAATCACGCTATGGCAAGGTGTTCCACTCTTGCGATCGCTATCCGGCCTGCCAATTCGCCCTCAACTTTAAGCCTATCGCCGGTGAGTGTGCTTTTTGCCACTATCCGTTGCTGATGGAAAAGCGTACGGCAAAAGGCACAACCCTCTTTTGCGCCAGTAAATTGTGCGGAAAATCCGTCGTTACCACAGAATAATCACTCTATGAGCTCAGAACAAACTTCCGTATTCGCACCTATCATCGAAGCATTGAAAAATCAGCAGGTTATTGCTTACCCAACCGAAGCCGTATTCGGTCTGGGATGCGATCCAGACAGTGAACTGGCAGTCAGTGAGTTGCTGGCATTAAAGCAGCGCCCATGGGAAAAGGGTTTGATCCTGGTTGCTGCTGATTATTCGCAGTTAACGCCTTATATTGATGACAACGCATTGAGTGAACAGCAACGTGCGACGATTTTTGCCAGTTGGCCTGGCCCGGTGACCTGGGTGATCCCAGCCAAGCAGCAAACGTTGCGATTACTGACCGGCCGCTTCAGTTCGCTGGCGGTTCGCGTTAGCGATCATCCCTTGGTGCAGCAACTCTGTCGTCAGTTTGGTAAGCCGTTGGTCTCAACCAGCGCTAATTTGAGCGGCCAGGAGCCGTGCCGCTCTGTTGCAGAAGTGAAGCTGCAGTTTGGCGAATCTTTCCCGGTGCTGGCTGGTCATGTTGGTGGGCGCCTGAATCCTTCTGAAATCAGAGATGCTTTGACGGGTGAGCAAATCCGTCAGGGATAGAGGTCATGTTAATGGAGAAGTTCGCGGTATTTGGTAATCCCATTGCTCATAGCAAATCCCCCCGTATTCATGCGCTGTTTGCCGAACAAACCCAGATAGATCATCCCTATGGGTCCGTGCTGGCACCGTTGGATGGATTTGAGTCAGTGCTACAGCAGTTTATTACTGAGGGGGGAAAGGGAGCCAATGTCACCGTCCCTTTTAAAGAGCGTGCCTATGAAGCATCAAGTGAGTTAAGTAAGAGGGCGGCAATCGCGGGGGCGGTGAATACGCTCAAGGTATTGCCGGATGGCCGTTTGTTCGGTGATAACACCGATGGTATTGGCCTGTTGACCGATCTTGAACGTCAACAACTGGTCCAGCCCGGCGATCGTATTTTGCTGGTGGGAGCTGGTGGTGCTGCACGGGGAGTTATCCTGCCATTACTCTCTTTTGGCTGTCGAGTTGTGCTTACCAACCGTACCCCTAGCCGCGCACAAGAGTTGGTGACGCTCTTTCAGCATTTGGGTGAGATCACATCATTACCGATGGATCAACTCGATCAACCACACTTTGACTTAGTGATCAATGCAACCGCTTCAGGGATCAGTGGTGAGATCCCGGCGCTGCCAGCAAGTATTGTGAATAGCACAACCCGTTGTTACGACATGTTCTATCAACAAGGAGACACACCATTTCTTGCCTGGGCAAAGAAACAGGGGGTGAAACGTTATGCCGATGGCTTGGGGATGCTAGTGGGGCAGGCAGCACATGCTTTCCTGTTATGGCATGGCGTTATGCCGGAGATCGAGCCAGTGCTGTTAACGCTGCGCAAAGAAATGGCTGTTTGAACAATAGCCCCGCTACAGTGAATTGGAGCGGGGCGTTCAATATTGGATTAGATATCTTTGGAAAGGTATTCGTCTTTCCAGCGTACATAGTTGTTGGACGAGTAGACTAACCCTTCCTGTTCAGCCTGCGTTAATGGTCTCACCTGACGCGCCGGGCTGCCCATATATAGATAGCCAGTTTCTAGGCGTTTGCCCGGGGCAACCAAACTGCCTGCGCCAATCATTACATCATCTTCTATTACTGCACCGTCCAGCAGGATCGAACCCATCCCTACCAAAACCCGGTTGCCGATGACACAGCCGTGCAGCATGGCTTTATGCCCGACGGTGACATCTTCACCAATCAATAGGGGATAACCTGCTGGATTGTAGTCGGATTGATGTGTCACATGCAGGACGCTACCATCCTGGATGTTGCTGCGAGCACCGATCCTCACGGCATTAACATCTCCTCGGATGGAAACCAGTGGCCAGATACTGACGTCATCGGCCAGTTCAACGTTACCGATCACAACGCTGGAAGGATCGATCATGACGCGCTGGCCAATCTGGGGGGAGTAATGAAGATAAGAACGTACTGCATCGGACATGGTATAGCCTCACGTCAGGATCATATTTACCGGCAATACTAGACTCTGACGGTGGAATTACAATCAGTCAACACGCCGGATCCCGTGGAAAACAGCCCGGATCGGATAAGATCCACGCGAAAGGACTGAAAAGTACGCAGTCGGTAATAAAAGATCTAAAAAGGGCTTGTGGAAAAAACGAGGATCCCTATAATGCGCCTCCATCGACACGGAACATGTGAACAACTTCACAGAGTCTCCGGGGGTCGCAGAGAAAAAACCTGAAAATTAAGGTTGACTCTGAAAGAGGAAAGCGTAATATACGCCACCTCGAGTTAGCAAGCGAAAGCGCGTAACTCACTGCTCTTTAACAATTTATCAGACAATCTGTGTGGGCACTCACAAGACGATATCCAGCCACCTCGGTGGCAAAAAAATATCAAGTCTTGAAGAGTGACCAAAGCAGTAAACATTTGAACTTCGGTTCGA
>JBAQHZ010000351.1:0-1857 GCA_049288585.1 Chania sp. | reverse complement strand
CTAACAGGATAGCACAGCCTTTTTATATCAATAGTATTAGCGAGTAATTGGGAAAATGATAAGAACTCCACCAAATACTTGCCTATTACAGCAGGCTCTTATTAATGCATTGGAATGATATGGACATAATCTAAAAGCCACAACCCTACCGAGGTAGGGTTCGAGAGTCTCGTTAATCTAGGTATGATTCAGCGCACATCTCTGTGTTACCGTATGCTCGCTTACTTCAAGTTACATGTGTGATAACCTTCCTCAGCTTATCCAGTCGCTCGCTGGAGTCAGTTCCTGAAGATTCACTGCGTAGCACTCTGCCCTGCAATTTTCCATTAATTAGGGTATAGGATGAATCTATTAGGAAAATACGTTATTCACAGTGTTTATTTAACACAAAAAATATCGCCGCTAGTGTATTGTTACCTGCCAGCATGCACTCGAATTGGCATCAGATAAAAGTAGATCACGGCATGCAAAAGTCAACGCGGACGTTACATGGGTGACAAAGGGAGAGTGACGTGAGTAAACCTTACGCTTTAGTCGTTGACGATCACCCGTTGGTTGCTGGGGGGATTGCAGCGTTCTTAAGCACGCATTGTGGCTACAAACAGGTGTACGTCGCCGCAAGTCGTCAAGAGTGCGATTGTCTGATAGAAGAGAAAGGCCCCCCTCAACTGCTGGTTTTAGATTTCTGGTTACCTGATGGCACAGCCCTTCAGTTAATCAAGAAACTGCCACAGGGAAATCCCAATATTCGTCTATTGGTGATCAGCGGGGATGAGAATAACAATGTTCAACACAAGGCCCGTGAGATGGGTGCACACGGTTTTGTTCATAAACACGACTCACCACAGATCTTCAATCAAGCCGTTACGGCGCTGCAAAGCGGGCAACTCTGGTTTCCAGAAGCCTTGGAACCCCCCTCTTTATCCTCATCAACGGTTAATTATCAGGAATTCGGGCTGACCAAGCGTCAGGGGGAAGTGCTGGCAATGATGCTACGGGGATTCTCAAATAAACGCATTGCCATGACGCTGGCAGTGTCTGAACCGACGATCAAAGAGCATATTACTGGCATTCTCAGCAAGCTTGGCGTCAATAACCGAGTCGAGGCTATCACGTTACTTCAGGGACGACGCTTCACGCTATGATGAAAACCCTTAGTGATAAAGCTCCGCACGGCATCAAGCCGCACTCGCAGCTCCGTTTGTTGAACAATGTGTTAGCGCGATTGGTTTTTAGCATCAATGCGGTGCCTTTTGTCGGTATGGTGTTTGCCATTTGGTTGTATAAGCTGCAACTACCGCTGACGCCCGTCATCTGTTGGATTGTGCTCTATCTTATTGCGGCCGTGCTCGTCAGGATTTGGCACCACCGCTATCGCCAGAAACTGAGTACAACGGCAGATACCACCATGCTGGCCCAGTGGCTGCCTTGGGTAAATTGGGTAGCCTTACTGCACGGCATCGGCCTGTCTTCGTTGATGATCGTGACAGCCATGAGCCAATCCTTTGATTTTACTCTGCTGCTCAATATCAGTATTGCCGCTATCATCGCCGCCAACGCAACGCATCTGACCCCGCTACTGGGTGCATTCCAGCGCTTTTTCATCAGCTGTTGGGGAATGCTGTTAGTACTGATCCCTTGGCGAGCGGGTGAGATCTGGCCAATCATTTTCTTGCTTAATCTGCTGTATGCCTTTGCTATTTATCGTCATGCTTTGACCTCACATGCCTTCTTCCTTCAGCAGGTCAGGCTGGAAGAAGACAGCATCTTATTGGCTGAGAAATTCCGTGTAGCAAAAGAGGAGGCGGAACAGGCGTTACGTGATAAAAACCTGTTTCTCACCACGGCCAGTCACGA
>JBAQHZ010000350.1:0-14483 GCA_049288585.1 Chania sp. | reverse complement strand
TGGCAGAAAGGCTTGGTGATGAGTATTGGCAGCAGATCGTTTAGGAATCCCTTCACCGAGAAAACAGCGTTACGGCTTAATTAATTGGAATGCCAACACCAGGGGCATTTGCTGACGGTTTAATTACCGGGCGGCAATTAATCAGGCTAAGGCAGGTAATAAAATATTTCACTGTAAGTTCCAAATAATGGAACTGCGGCGGCAGCTTATGCCCGAAATATTATTTTCGCCAAACAACAGAGATATTCAGGGACACTGTTTATGAAACCAGAGAAAGCCATTAATCCGTTAAAAGACATCGGCACGCTGTTGGTGATGGTCGTGCTGTCCGTCATCGGTGCCATTATCGGGGTGCAACTGATCACGACTTTGGGCGTAACGCCCAATACCTCGATCATCGGTGCGCTGTTTGCCATGTTGCTAGCGCGTATTCCGTTGCAGATGTTCCAGCGTTACCGCTCAATACACACGCAGAACCTGGCACAGACGGTGATCTCCTCTGCCACCTTCGGCGCGGCCAACAGCCTGCTGATGCCGATTGCCGTTCCTTACGTGATGGGGCAACCCCAACTGATTATGCCGATGTTTTGCGGCGTGGCGGCTGCGATGTTGCTTGATGCCTATCTGCTGTATCGCCTGTTTGACACCAAAGTGTTTCCCGCCGCCAATGCCTGGCCACCGGGCGTTGCGGCCGCAGAGGCCATCAAGGCTGGCGATCGGGGCGGCAAACAGGCATGGCTGCTGGTGGTGGGCGTGGTCGTCGGGGTTGCCGGTTCGATGCTCAAGATCCCGATGGCGGCTTTCGGTACCGCATTTATCGGCAACATCTGGGCGCTGAGCATGTTCGGTATTGGCCTATTGCTGCGTGCCTACGGCCAGCCGCTGACCGGAGTGGATCTCAACGCGCAGTATATTCCACACGGAGTGATGGTGGGGGCCGGGTTGGTGGCGCTGATTCAGGTGGTCCAGGTGATCCGTAACAAGCATGCGGATACCGTCTCCACCCATACGCAGCCTGACAGCGAGGTGCGTAAAGCGCTTGGATTGGGAGCGGCGGGCTATGTGGCGATCGCCGCAATGTTGGCGCTGGCAGGGGGGCTGTACAGCGAAATGTCGCTGACCATGCTGCTGCTGTTTGTGATTTATGCCGCTTTTGCCGCCTTTGTGCATGAGTTGATCGTCGGTATCGCGGCGATGCATTCCGGTTGGTTCCCGGCCTTTGCCGTGGCGCTGATCACCCTGATTATCGGTATTTTGATCGGCTTCCCGCCGTTGGCGCTGTGTATTCTCACCGGTTTCACCGCCGCTACCGGCCCGGCGTTTGCCGATATGGGCTTTGACCTGAAAGCGGGCTTTATCCTGCGGGGTTACGGTAAGGACTTGCAGCAGGAACTGCTGGGGCGTCGCATTCAGTTGATTGCCGCGATGATTGCTTTTGTGATCGCCATTCCGGTGGTTTATTTCTCTTACAGCAGTTATTTCCTACAGGAACTGGTTCCGCCGGTGGCGCGCGTGTATGCCAAAACTATCGAAGCCGGTGCGCAGCCGGGCATCGCCTTCAGCCTGCTGATTTGGGTTATTCCGGGGGCCATCGTGCAGTTTATCGGCGGACCAAAACGCCAGTTGGGGGTGTTGTTGGCAACCGGTTTGCTGATCAACAACCCATTGGCCGGTTGGGCGGTGGTGGTGGGTATTACGCTGCGTATTCTGATCATCAAGCGCTGGGGCGATAAAGGCCGTACCCCGATGGAGATTATGGCGGCTGGGTTTATTGCCGGTGACGCGTTGTACAACTTCTTTAATTCGATTTTTTCCAGCAAAGGGAAATAACGCTGGGCGCATTGATACACAAAATTTGCGAGGTATAGAACATGAGTTTGCAACAAACACTGCAGGTTTTTGAGTTAATCGACAACGCACACGTCAGCGGCCAGGACATTGTTGATTTATTCGCGCCATATCCGGCGGTTAAGGCCAGCACCCATCGCGCTAACGGGGCAAAAGGGTCGACCGATTTTGTCCGTATCGAGATTGTGGGCAACGCAGGCAAAAGCGTAGGTGGTCGTGCTCCAACGCTGGGGATCATTGGGCGGCTGGGGGGCATTGGTGCGCGCCCGACGCGTATTGGGTTGGTCTCTGACGGTGATGGTGCCATTGCGGCGATCGCCTGTGCCCTGAAGCTGGCAGAAATGCAGCGCAAAGGCGATGTGCTGCCGGGGGACGTGATCGTTACCACCCATATTTGCCCGAATGCGCCAACGCGCCCGCACGATCCGGTGGATTTTATGGATTCACCGATCGATGACGTCACGATGAATGACCATGAAGTGGTGCCGGAAGCGGATGCCATTTTGTCGATCGACACCACCAAAGGTAACAGGATCATCAATCACAAAGGCTATGCGCTGTCGCCGACGGTGAAAGAAGGGTACATCCTGCGGGTGGCGGAAGACCTGCTGCGTATTATGGAGATGACCAGCGGCCGCGCGGCGGTGACGTTTCCGATCACCACGCAGGACATCACGCCCTATGGTAATGGTGTGCATCATCTCAACAGTATTTTGCAGCCCTCAACCGCCACCACGGCGCCGGTGGTTGGCGTGGCGATCTGCACGGAGTCGGTGGTGCCGGGGTGTGGCACCGGGGCCAGCCATGAAACGGACATCGCGTTAGCGGTGAAATTTGCCGTGGAAGTGGCGAAAGAGTTCGGGCGCGGTACCTGTAGTTTCTATGACGCCGCTGAGTATGCTCAACTGCTGGCGCTGTATGGCAGTATGAGCCATCTGCAACGGCGGCAATAAGCGCATTATCTGAACCTGTTAATTTTTCCTTTAGACTTGTTAATTGTTTGGGGCCTTTTGGCCCCGTTTTTTATTCTGCACGGTTGTTTTGATCAACCAGGAAAAAACGCTGCAACCTTCCCGTGCGCCGTGATCGCATTTCGTGCGAAAAACCAGTGACAGATCAGGCTCAATCCCCCAATATGGAACTCCACTAAGATGATAATGCGGGGGCCAGTCTATGCTGAAAGTGAACGAGTATTTTGGCGGAAAAGTGAAGTCTATCGGTTTCGATAGTAGCAGCATCGGTCTTACCAGCATCGGTGTGATGGAGGAGGGGCAGTACACCTTCAGCACCGCACAGCCGGAGGAAATGACGGTGATCACCGGGGCATTGAAAGTGCTGCTGCCGGGCGCGCCGGACTGGCAGGTCTTTACGCCAGGCGAAAAATTCTTCGTGCCGGGGCAGAGTGAGTTCAACCTACAGGTTGCTGATGCAACCGCATACCTTTGCCGTTATCTGAGTAAATAATTTACCGCCGGGGTGCAACCTATTGCATCCCGGCGGCTTTGCTCGCTTTATCGCTGCGCTTCGCCACCCACGGCTTCAATGGTATTGCTGATCAACGCTGCCAGTTCGCTGGTCATCAGGATAAAATCGGCATCAAAACGCTGAGCGAAATCTTCACGGTCAATATCATCGTTCTGCTCGCGTAATACATCGGCAAACTTCAGGCGTTTAAGAGAGCCGTCGTCGGCCAGCACCAGTTGGATCCGCTCCTGCCAGTCTACCGCCAGTTTGGTCACCAGCTTGCCCGCTTCAATATGCACGGCGATCTCATCGCTGATCAGGTTCTGTTTCTTGCAGCGGATCACGCCGCCGTCTTCCAGAATGGCTTTCAGTTCGGCTTCATCCTGAATGATAAAACCGGCTGGCAGCTCACCGGAGCGCACCCATTCGGTCAGCGTCAGCTCGATCGGGCTTTCCATGGTCAGCGGCACCACCGGCAGCGAACCCAGGCTTTTGCGCAGCAGTGCCAGAGTATCTTCGGCACGTTTGGCGCTGGCGGCATCCACCATGATCAAACCGTTGACGGTGTCGATCCACATAAAGGTCTGGTTAAAACGGCTGAAGGCGCGCGGCAACAGGCTGTGCAGCACTTCATCTTTCAGCGAGTCTTTCTCGGTTTTTTTCAGCTTGCGGTGCTGCTCGCCTTCCAGCTTATCGATCTTCGCCTGTAGCTCCTGCTTCAGCACTGGCGAAGGCAGGATCTTTTCTTCTTTACGAGCGCAGATCATGATTTGGCCGTTAACGGCGTGCGTCAGTGCGTCGCTGCGAGAGCCCATTGGCGAGACCCAGCCGGTTTTCGCCATATCCTGGCTGCCACACGGGGTGAACGCAAAGGCGCTGAGCTGTTTTTCCATTTCATCCGCGTTTAGCGCAACGTCGCGGCTCAAACGGTAAACCATCAAATTCTTAAACCACAGCATAGTGTTATCCCTGGCTGGGCGTGCATTTGTACCCCGAATTTCTCTTGTGGGTCGCACGCAGATTCGTCAAAAGCAGGGCGGCATGATAACGAATTGACGCTGAAAAAGCGCCTTATTCCCGTGGAATTGCGTCTGCTTCCGCGTTTCTGTGTGGTACCTGTTGTAAGGTGAACAATGAGTAAAAAATATCTCATCTGGGTTACATTAGGCTGCATATCCGTATCGTTGTGCGTTAAGGAGAAAAATCGTGCGCATTGGAATTGATCTGGGCGGCACTAAGATTGAAGTTATCGCGTTAGCCAATGATGGGCAGGAATTGTTCCGCCACCGTATTGCCACGCCGCGTAATGACTATCAGCAGACGTTGGAAGCGATTGCTGGCTTGGTGAGGCTGGCGGAAGAGCAAACCGGCCAGCCAGGCTCGGTTGGCGTGGGCATTCCCGGCACGCTATCGCCTTTTACCGGGCTGGTGAAGAACGCCAATTCAACCTGGCTGAACGGCCAACCGCTGGATAAACATCTTTCGGCCATGCTGGCGCGTGAAGTGCGGCTCGCTAACGATGCGAATTGTTTTGCTGTGTCAGAAGCCACCGACGGTGCCGCAGCCGGTTGCAAAACGGTGTTTGCGGTGATCGTAGGCACCGGTTGTGGTGCCGGTATAGCGATTAACGGTCAGGTACATACCGGGGGGAACGGTATTTCCGGCGAATGGGGCCATAATCCGTTGCCCTGGCTGGATGATGACGAACTGCGCTTTCGCGCCGAAGTGCCCTGCTACTGTGGTAAACAGGGCTGTATTGAAACCTTTATCTCCGGCACCGGCTTTGCCACCGACTATGCGCGGCTCAGCGGGGCTGCACTGAAAGGGGATGAGATCATGGCGCTGGTACAGCAGCAGGATGCCACTGCTGAACGGGCGATTGCGCGCTACGAAATGCGGCTGGCGAAGTCTTTGGCGCATGTAATCAATCTGTTTGATCCCGATGTGATCGTCCTCGGGGGCGGCATGAGTAACGTGGATCGCCTGTACCAGAATGTGCCGCAGTTGGTTAAACCCTGGGTGTTCGGCGGCGAATGCGAAACCCCGATCCGCAAAGCGATCCACGGTGATTCCAGCGGCGTGCGCGGCGCGGCATGGCTGTGGCCGCAGTATCAATGAGCTTCGCCAAGGAGGGCAACCTCACTCCTTGGCGATGTAATTCCCCTCGCTTTCGCTGCGCACCCGTTCAATGTGGATGGTCAGAAACATCATCTCTTCACGGGTCAGCCGGTGCTGATAGTGCTTCTCGATGTGCTGGTTGATTTTGCCAGCACAGGCGAAGGACTCGTGATATTTGTCTTTCACTACCTGGTACAGCGAATCATCGTCGCTGTCGACGTAGTTTTTCCCCAGCAGGCGTTGGGCGAAGAACTTCAGGTGGGTGACGAAGCGGTGATAGCTGAGCGCCTCTTCATTGTAATCAAAGCGGAAATGGTATTTGACGATATTCAGGATCTCCTGCATCACGCGGGTGATATGCAGGGTGTTGTGCATTTCGTCGTTAAGCTGGGCATTGACCAGATGCAGGGCAATAAAACCGGCTTCGTCTTCCGGTAGCTGGGTTTCCAGGCGCTGGGCGATGATCGTCAACGCCTCCAGCCCAAGGGCAAACTCGTTCGGATAGAGCTTTTTGATCTCCCACAGCAGCACGTTCTTGATATCCAACCCTTGCGCATGGCGCTGCAACGCGAAGTGGATATGGTCGGTCAGCGTGATGTAGACGATGTTGTGCAGTTTCCCCGGCAGCTTTTGGCGGGCGAGGGTGATAATCCGATCGGCGGTGGTAATGCAGGCCAGCGGTATTTCCGCCAGCAACTCTTTGTAACGCTCGCTCATCTCGCCGCTGTTGAGGGTAAACACCTTCTCGATCAGGCTTTCATCGAGGCTATCACCGGCTTTCTTTTTAAAGCCAATGCCACGCCCCATCACCACCGTTTCTTCCTGATGGTCATTTAGCGTAATCACTACGTTATTATTGAGTATTTTAGCGATTTTCATGGCTGTTCCTGGCTTTTCAAACCCGCTGAAAACGAAAAAACCTGACATCCAGGAGCGATCCCGGAGGTCAGGTTTTGCCTATATATATTATACAGTGACAATCCTTTTATACCCGTCATGTATCAAGCCCTAATGCCACTCAAATGATTCCGGGTAATTCTGCTGCATGATAACCATTGTCAGCCACGGCTCAACGCTTTTCGCCTTGTACTGCCGCCGCGATCACACTTCTTATCACTCCAGCAGCCGCTTACTCGATGCGGAACTGCGATTCCAGCCTGCTGATGCCCAGTCCGTTGACTTTTTTCACCTTAATCTGCACCGGGATGCGCTCTTTCATCGCTTCAACATGGCTGATCACGCCAATGGTTTTGCCGGTGGCATTGAGGCTGTCGAGCGCATCCAGCGCTGTATCGAGCGTTTCTGCGTCTAGCGTGCCGAAGCCTTCGTCAAGGAACAACGAGTCAATGCTGGTTTTATGGCTGACTAGATCCGATAGCGCCAACGCCAGCGCCAGACTGACCAGGAAGCTCTCGCCGCCCGATAGGGTGCGAGTGTCGCGCAGAGCATCGGCCTGCCAGGTATCCACCACCTGTAGTTCCAGCGCATCGCTGGTTTTGCGCTGTAACAGGTAACGCCCGTGCAAGCGGCCAAGCTGGTGGTTGGCCAGATACACCAGATGATCAAGCGTCAACCCTTGGGCAAACTTGCGGAACTTGTCGCCTTCTTTCGAGCCAATCAACTGGTTGAGCGTGCTCCAGTCGTCGTACTGCTGCTGGCTTTGTGCGATCTGCTCAAACAGCGTTTGTTGACTAAGACGGCGATCTGCATCGCTGCTAAGCTGGTTGCGTACTTCCCCTTGGCGCAGTTGCAGCGTTTTTAGCTGTTCGACCAATTGGTTCAGGGCTTCAGGGGTAGCAAGCGCTTCGTCCAGATCCGCCGGGCGGCTCAGGCGCTGCTGTTCCAGCGTTTGCACTGCCTGGGCCAATAGGGTGCTGGCTTGCACCTGGCGCTGCTGTAGCCGTTCTTTCTCTTGCTGTAATTGCTGGCGCGTGCCGTCTTCGAGCAAGGCGGCACGCAGCGCCGCTTCATCGGTAAATTCACTGCTGGCGAGTGCTTGCTGCCAGCGCTGTTCAGCCTGTTGCAATCGTTCAGCGTATTGCTGTTGCTGCTGTTGCAAGCCAGTGAGTTGGCCGATTAACTGATTACTTAACTCCTGCGCCTTTCTCTGCCGTTCTGTAGCTTGTTCCAAGGCATCATCACAAGCTGTTTGTGCCGCCAGCAATTGTTGGCGAACCTGCA
This sequence comes from Chania sp., assembly GCA_049288585.1. Lineage (GTDB taxonomy): Bacteria > Pseudomonadota > Gammaproteobacteria > Enterobacterales > Enterobacteriaceae > Chania. The sequence goes on along the minus strand of JBAQHZ010000350.1, from coordinate 6,872 downwards.
CTACCAGTTGTTCACCAAACAACGTGCTGCGTTCGCGATGCAGTTCAGCCAGGTTTTTCTCCTGTTGCTGCATCAGCTGTTGCAACTTTTCAAGCTGGCGTTGGGTCTCTGCATGGTTTGTTTGCAGCAGGTTAAAACGCTCGTCCAGCAGCGCGATGTCCTGCTGGGTTTTCTGCTGCTCTTGTTGCAGTGCGTTCAGCGCATCCTTGGCCTGCTGAACGGCGCGGGCGGCCCGATCGTGCTGTAACAGCCACTGTTGCGCCTGGTTCTCTTCGCTGTCGCAGGCTGCCAGCCAATCGTTCAGGCGCTGCGTGTCGTGCAGGGTAAAATCAAACGCCAGCGGTGCGCTGAGCGTTTGCCAACTTTGCAAATGCTGTTCCTGCTGCTGCTGTTGCTGTTTCATTCGCAACTGTAGTTTCTGCTGCTGCTCTTTCAGGTTTTCACAACGCGTGCGCAGCTCGGTGCCTTGCGTATGCAGGGCTTCGGCTTGTGCGCGCATTTCAGCGACGCGCACCTCGGTTTCTGAGGGTTTAACCGCTTGATATTGGGCGATCGCCGGGTGGTGGGTGGAACCGCACAGCGGGCAAGGCTCACCGGTTTGCAGCCGGGCGCGCTCGGCCTCCAGGCTGACAATTAGTTTTTCCAGCTCGTGCGTTTTTTCAACGTCATTGAGATGGCTTTTGTGCTGTTTGTACTGTTGGCGGGTGCTCTCAAGCTGAGTTTCTGCCTCAGCCAACTGTTTCTGGCGAGCATCAAACTCCAGCCGTTGCTGCTCCAAGTGCTGCTGGCCTTGTTGAAACAGCAACGCCAAGTTAGACAGTTGTTGGCGCACCGAGCGCAGCTCGGCCAGTTCCGTTTGGCGCAGGCGCAGTTTCTCCTGTGGAGATTGCATTTCCAGTGCTGCCTGCTGTTGCCGCTGTTGTTCCAGCGCGCTGGTCAGCTCGGCCTGTTTCGCCTGAGCTTGGCCCGCCAGAGCGGCAAGCTGTGTGCGCTGGTTTGCCAGTTGTTCCAGCGTGAGACGTTGTTCTTCATACTGTTTTTGGCTGCCGGTAAGCTCTTTATGCGTCTCAGTCAGGGTGTTTTGTAACTGGCTAATCTGCTGATCGAGCGGCACCACTTTATCGATCAGGTTCTGCTGCTGCTGTTGATGTTCAACCTGCGCCTGTTTTGCCGTTTGCGCCTGTTCGAACTGCTGCTGCAACGGAGCGATCTGCGCCATTTGCTGTTGCTGCTGTTGTACCAACTGTGCGATTTGCTGTTGCAGGGCTAGGCTGTCTTGCTGGCAGCGGTTGCGCTCATCAAGCCGTGGGCGCAGCTTTTCTGCCGGTTCGCTGCGTGCCAACTGCTGCAAGCGTGGTTCCGCCTGCTGAGTGTCCTGCTGCACGGCGCTGAGCTGCTGTTGGTATTCCTGCAACTGCCGTTGGGTGCTGTGCCACTGTTGCAGCCAGTTCAACTGATGCTGGCGTTGCTGCGCCTGCTGGCTGAGCTGCTGCTCCTCAGCGCTAAGGGTGCTGAGCTGGTTTTCCAGAGTTTGGCGCTGTTCGTCATTCAACAGTTCAATACCGCTGGCGCGATGATGCAGGGCCTCCAGATCGGTTTTCGCCTGCTTGTGCTGCTCAAATACCCGCTCGGACAACCGGCCATAAATCTCGGTGCCGGTCAGTTCTTCTAGCAGTTCGGCGCGATCGTTGGCGTCGGCATTGAGAAACGCGGCAAACTGCCCCTGTGACAGCATCATCGATTTGGTGAAACGGCCGAAATCCAACCCGGTAATCGAGGCGATCAGATCCAGCTTATCCCGCACTTTGTCTGCCAGGATCTTGCCGCTTTCCCGTAGCGCCAGCTCCACTTTAGGGGCCTGTAAGTTACCGGTGGGATCGTTTTTGGCGCGGCGCTGGCTCCAGAAGGCGCGATAGCCGATGCCTTTCACCTCAAACTCCACTTCCGCCAGTGATTCAGCGGTATGGCGCGTCATCAGTTCGTTTTGGCTTGGCGTGACGTTCAGGCGCGGCGTTTGGTGATACAGCGCCAGGCAAATCGCATCCAGCAGCGTGGTTTTGCCCGCGCCGGTGGGGCCGGTGATGGCAAATAGCCCGTTGCTGGCGAAGGGTTCGGTGGTGAAGTCGATTTTCCACTCGCCCTGCAACGAGTTCAGGTTTTTCAGGCGCAGGCTCAGGATCTTCATGCGGAGGGCTCCTCATCCTGGTGTAAACTTTCGACCACCTGCTGGAACATCTGGCGCATCCGTTGTTGGCGCGGTTCTGCCATGTCGCTCTCCAGCGCCAGCCGCCGTTCGAATACGTCGCCAACGCTCAGTTCATTCAGGGTTTCTTTATCCTGCTGGGCGATCACCAGGCGGCGTTGCTCTTTGCTGCGCCGCAGCAGTAATACCTCGACCGGCAGATCATCGGCCAGTTGCTGGATGCGGCGCTGAATATCGCTAAGGTAATCCTGCGTGGCTACTTCGATATCCAGCCAAACCGGCAGTTCCCCCTGATAATCGGCAAATTGCCGCAGTTGCTGTTCGATCTGCTGAAGATCGCCTTTGATCAACTGCATCGGCTGGAAGGTGGGGACTTCCAGCGCAGTCACCTGTTGCAGAGCACCGTCGGCGAAATCGACCATCAATACGCTTTTGGCTTTACCCAGTTCGTCGAAGCTGAGCGGAATCGGCGAGCCGCTATAGCGAATATGTTCGGATTTAGCCACGTTCTGGGCGCGGTGAATATGGCCGAGAGCAATGTAGTCGGCCGGGGGGAAGGCCTGCGCCGGGAAGGCATCCAGCGTGCCGATGTAGATATCGCGCACCGAATCGGAAGTGGTCACCCCCACGGTGGTTAAGTGGCCGGTGGCGACGATCGGCAGCTTCAAGCCCAGCGCATCGCGGCGCGCGCAGGCCGCCTGATACAGATTATGATAATGCTCGGCAATGGCTTCCTGTAAGGCCTGCTGTTTTTGCGTGCCGGATTCCCCGGCGCGGCTGGTGAGCAGATCGCGCGGGCGCAGGAACGGGATGGCGCACAGCACCGCCCCCGGTTGGCCGTCGCGCTGCTTGAGCACCAGGATCTGCGATTCGATCGCCGTTTGCGCATTGGCAATTACGGTAGTATTCAGGCAGGAAAGTAGTTCACGTGATTCATTCAGCGTGGCCACGGAATCATGATTGCCACCCAAGATCACCAACTGGCAGCCGGTGTGCTGCAATTCCACCACAAAGCGGTTGTACAGTTCGCGGGCATAGCTTGGCGGGGAACCGGTATCGAACAGATCCCCGGCGACGATCAGCGCATCCACCTGCTGCTGTTCCACCTGTTCGATCAGCCAGCGCAAGAAGGCCTGGTGCTCGGCGGCACGGCTTTTGGTGAAAAAGTATTGGCCCAGATGCCAGTCAGAAGTATGAATCAGGCGCATGATACTCCCTGCATAAAATATAATTGCGGTGATTATAAGGGGGCTGAGTGCCCTGTCGTGACGTAAGCATTATGACATCTAAATGGTTTTTCTTTGATCGTTAGAATAATCACTATGCTTAGAGCCGCAAAGGCAGTGGTGATTTTCATAAAAGTGTCACAAAACTGACGCATAATGGCGCCGCAAAATAGCCTAATAACACATTGGCAGGGTTGACGATGGCAAGACGCATACTGGTGGTGGAAGACGAAGCGCCGATCCGTGAGATGGTGTGCTTTGTGTTGGAACAGAATGGTTACCAACCGTTGGAAGCCGAGGATTACGACAGTGCCATTGCGCGCCTGTCCGAGCCGTTCCCTGATTTGGTGTTGCTCGATTGGATGCTGCCCGGCGGTTCTGGCATCCAGTTTATCAAGCACATGAAACGCGAAGCGCTGACCCGCGATATCCCGGTGATGATGCTGACCGCACGCGGCGAAGAAGAGGATCGGGTGCGTGGCCTGGAAGTGGGGGCGGATGATTACATCACCAAACCCTTCTCGCCAAAAGAGCTGGTGGCACGCATCAAAGCGGTGATGCGCCGTATTTCACCGATGGCGGTGGAAGAAGTGATTGAAATGCAAGGGCTGAGCCTGGATCCTTCCTCACACCGGGTGATGGCAAATGAGCAGGCGCTCGATATGGGGCCGACCGAATTCAAGCTGTTACACTTCTTTATGACTCATCCAGAACGGGTTTACAGCCGCGAACAGTTGCTTAATCACGTCTGGGGCACTAACGTTTATGTAGAAGACCGTACCGTTGATGTGCATATTCGCCGGCTGCGTAAGGCGCTGGAGACCAGTGGTCATGACAAGATGGTTCAAACCGTTCGGGGCACCGGCTACCGGTTCTCAACGCGCTATTAATCGCGCAATGTTGGAGCAGATGCCGTGTTAGAACGCCTATCGTGGAAGAGGCTGGCGATTGAGCTGGCCCTTTTTTGTTTGCCTGCTTTACTGCTGGGGCTGATTTTTGGTTTTTTGCCCTGGTTCCTGCTGGTTGCGGTGCTGATTGCACTGGTGTGGAATTTCTATAACCAACTCAAACTCTCTCACTGGCTGTGGGTCGATCGCAGCATGACGCCGCCGCCGGGGCGTTGGAGCTGGGAGCCGCTGTTTTACGGCTTGTATCAGATGCAGCAGCGTAACCGCCGCCGCCGCCGTGAGCTGGCGCTGTTGATCAAACGCTTTCGCAGCGGGGCGGAATCGTTGCCCGATGCGGTAGTGATGACCACCGTTGAAGGCAATATTTTCTGGTGTAACGGCTTGGCGCAGCACCTGCTGGGCTTCCGCTGGCCGGAGGATAACGGCCAACATATCCTCAACCTGCTGCGCTACCCGGAATTCAGCCAGTATCTGCAACAGCAGGAATTCTCCAAGCCGCTGACGCTGCAACTGAATAATGAGCACTTTGTCGAATTCCGCGTGATGCCCTATTCCGAAGGACAACTGCTGATGGTGGCGCGTGATGTCACCCAGATGCGTCAGTTGGAAGGCGCGCGCCGTAACTTCTTCGCCAACGTCAGCCATGAGCTGCGTACACCGTTGACGGTGCTACAAGGCTACTTGGAGATGATGAGCGATCAGGAGCTTGACGGTTCGCTGCGCGGCAAAGCGCTGAGCACCATGCAGGAGCAGACCAAACGTATGGACGGATTGGTGAAGCAACTGCTGACGCTGTCGCGCATTGAGGCGGCACCCAACGTCGATATGAATGAAAAGGTCGATATTCCGCTGATGCTGCGGGTTTTGCAGCGTGAGGCGCAGTCGCTTAGCAATGGCAACCATGCGATCAGCTTCCGGGTGAATGAAAACCTCAAAGTGTTTGGTAACGAGGATCAGCTGCGCAGTGCGGTATCCAACCTGGTTTACAACGCCGTGAACCATACGCCGCCGGGCACCAATCTTGAAGTGAGCTGGCAGCAAACGCCGCAGGGGGCGCAGTTCCAGGTAAGCGATAGCGGGCCGGGCATTGCACCCGAACATATCCCTCGGCTGACCGAACGTTTCTACCGCGTGGATAAGGCGCGTTCACGCCAGACCGGCGGCAGCGGGCTGGGGCTGGCGATCGTCAAACATGCGCTCAGCCACCATGATTCACGGCTGGAAATATTGAGCGAGCCCGGTATCGGCACGCGTTTCATCTTTACCCTGCCTAATCGGTTGATTGTGCCCGCCGCTTTGGCAGAGAATGCGGTGAAAAATTAACGCGTGGACTTGGTTATGGCCCGATTCACCCAAGGATTACTGTTTTGCCTGATGCTGTTGCTCAGCCCTGGTGCGCTGGCTCAGCCGGACGGGATGCTTTCCGGCAATCTCTCCAGCGCCGGTTCCGACACGCTGGCCAATCTGATGGCGCTGTGGGGGCAGGATTTCAGCCAGCACTATCCTAACGTTAATCTGCAAATTCAGGCCGCCGGATCCTCAACGGCCCCTACCGCATTGGCGGCGGGCGCGGCGCAACTGGGGCCGATGAGCCGGCCGATGAAAGCGGCGGAAGTGGCGGCGTTTGAGCATCGCTATGGCTATCCGCCGCTGGCGGTGCCGGTGGCCGTTGATGCGCTGGTGCTGCTGGTGCATCAGGATAATCCGTTGCGTGGGCTAAACTTGCAGCAGCTCGATCAGATCTTTTCTTCCACCCGCCGCTGTGGCGAAAACACCACGATTCAGCGCTGGGGCGAATTGGGGCTTCAGGGCAGTTGGGCACAGCGCACTTTGCAACGTTTTGGCCGCAATTCCGCTTCCGGTACTTACGGTTATTTCAAGCTACGCGCGCTGTGTGGCGGTGATTTTATGGCGCGGGTGAACGAATTGCCCGGCTCGGCTTCGGTGGTGCAGGCAGTGGCGGGATCGTTAAGCGGCATCGGCTATGCCAGCATTGGCTTTCGTGCCAGCGGGGTGCGCTTGCTGCCGCTGGCGGAATCAGGCAACAACTACGTGGCCCCGACGGAAACCAATGTGCGCAACGGCAGCTATCCGCTGGCGCGTTACCTGTATATCTACATTAATAAAGCACCTAACCAACCGCTGGAACCCTTGACCGCAGCGTTCCTTGATCGCGTGCTTTCGGTGCAGGGGCAGACGTTGGTGAATCACGACGGTTATCTGCCGTTACCCCCGGAGACGCTGCGCAAAACGCGCATCATGCTGGGGCTGGAGCAGGCCCGCTGAGTGACAAAAATTGAGCGCATGCCACGCATTGAACGATTGGGTTTTGGTGTTACCGCGCAATATTTAACCCCATGATTCACACTTTGTGAGTTTGCTGCTCAAAGATAATACAAATCATGTAGTGCATATTTATTGATAACCCCTATGATCGACTGGCTGAAAAATATTATCTGGACGATCGCTCTGCTTTCTTCGCTGCATCTTGTCTTTTGGCGCTATAAACGTTTAACTTAGCCCCCGTTGCTGGAC
>JBAQHZ010000349.1:0-11456 GCA_049288585.1 Chania sp. | reverse complement strand
AGCAATGGTTTCTACCTGACCTCTTCGAACAGTGGCACCGATGCGCTGTTGGGGCAGTCGGTGCGTAGCGCCGGTGATGTCAACGGCGATGGTATCGATGATTTCCTGATTGGTGCACCGGATGCCGACAGCAATGGTAAAACTAACAATGGTGCGGTTTATCTGGTCTATGGTCAGGAAGGAGGCGGTTTTGCCACTAACACTGATTTGGACGCGCTGGTAACAGCAGGCCAAGCCAAGAAGTGGGTCGGAGCTAACACGAACGATTACATGGGCACCAATATCGGCTCAGGTGACTGGAATGGCGATGGTATTCAAGACATTGCGATCCCGTCATGGGGCAGTGATGAAGGCGCCAGCAACGGTGGTAAATTCGATATTTACTACGGCAGTGTAGATAATCTGACCCAGGCCTTCACGGTGGGGGATGACGTGTTGGTTGGGCTGACTGGTCAGGTGGATCGTATCAGCGGTGGCCTTGGTAATGACCGGATCAGCAATATCGGCACGGGTGATGTTGCCTACGGTGGTGGTGGAAATGATACTGTTTCTATCGTTGGTACCGACTTTGTGCGGGTTGATGGCGGGTTGGGGATTGATACCCTCGAACTGGGTGGGCAGAACATGCACCTTAACCTGGCTGAAATGGGCCTGAAAGTGCAAGGTTTTGAACAATTTGATTTGGGTAATGGTAACAATTCCATTAGCTTACGACTCAGTGACCTGATTGATTCTGGTGAACGGGATCTGCTGGTTAACGATAGTAAGGTGCAACTGCAGATCACAGGTGATAACGGCCTGGTGGAGCTCAGTGCTGGGGCGACAGCGTCAGAAAGCTGGACTCACCAGGGGGCCACAACGTTGAATGGTGTGGCTTACAATATCTACAGTAATGTGGGTAATACCGGTGAGCTGTTTATCGAGCAGACGCTTAATGTGACTATCATGTAACCGTGACTTGATGCTTATAGCGTTCTGGAAACGTTATTGCAGAATAACCAAATCATTGTTTAACCGGTAACCAAGCCCACGGTTTAAATGCCGTGGGTTATTTCTCTTTATACCCGTCGCCCTTCAAGCTGCATGGGTGTTGGCTGCCTTCACTCACCCCAGTCACTTGGTTTACCAAGCTCCTGGGGCTTCGCTCAGTGGCCGCTTACATGCAACTTGAAGTCACTTGGGTATAGCATCGTACTTAGGTATTAACTATTGGGAGATAAAGGCGGGAAAACAGATTGGTATTTCAATTTTGTGTAACAAGCAGAAATAGATAAGTCTTTAGTAATCGCTAGCTTGGTTTCCTTTCTTATATAGATGAAGGGAAAACAGTAGCAATACGGTGATTAATGGATGAATACGGTAATTTTGGAGTTATTTAATAATGAAAGTTGTTTTTCATGGATGTAAGTCAGTAAATATTTCGTTGATTGCTTTAGTGTTTGGGCTATTTTCTTTTACCGTGATGGCAGAACAGACGTTTGGGCGTTCTGGATCAGAAGCGTCGCTTGTTTCGGACTCATCCCGTGCAAATATCCGTCATTCCTCTGTCAACTATCAGCCGGTTGCTGATGTTGTTTCAGCGTTGGCGCAAGTGGTGTTTTACTATCCACAAGGGGAGCTACCGGCAGCTATTTATGTGGATCGTGAATTGCAATCAGCATTACTGCCCGGTGAGTTTAGCGTGTTCTGCGTTGCGCCAGGGGCACATACTGTTGAATCCTACTTCAACGATCAGCCTACGTATCAGGGGAAACAAAACCCAGCGCATCAACTTGGGATGAAGGCGGGGGAGACTTACTTCCTGCAAGTTAACCCCGGCTTGAAAGGGACCACGACGGCACTGACTGATCGTGTCATGGCAGAGCATGCGCTGACATCCCTACGCAAACAGACACATATTGTTAACCGTGCTTCACAAGTGAAGCCGTGCGAATACGCCAATGGCAGTGATAGCGTGTTGATCCAGGAAAGTGTGTTGTTCCCGTTTGGCCAGAGCGATGCCAGGGCAATGTTACCCGAGTCTCATGCCAAGCTGCGCAGGGTGATTGATGTTATTAAGCAAGGGCCTGCTGCTACAGAAATCGAATTGCGCGGTTATACGGATGCGATTGGCCACCCTGAGTCTAATCTGCGTCTTTCTGAGTCTAGAGCTCGGGTAGTGCGTAATTTGTTGATTCAAAATGGAATAGAATCCTCCAGCATTACGGCTACCGAAGGAATGGGCGTCGCACAAAGTGCTGAAGGATGTGTGGCAAGCCAGGCTGAGGATTGCAATATTAATAGCCGGCGTGTCGATATCGTCGTCAGAGAACGATAGTTAAGTCAAACACAGCGTATATAACGAAAAATGGGCTACAATAATAAGTGGCCTATTTTATTTGCTGTAAGTTTTAGTCACGACACCTTAAACTCTCCAGCTATCTTTAAGCTACCTATTGAAACTTTTGAGTTTGAAGTTATAAGTGCTTTATTTAATATTTAGCATGATGGGCTTTCTGGGTAGTTGTCTGTTTTTAAGAGAATTTATTCTGATGATAGGTCGCTGCTTGCTTGCGGGGTTTTATTTCCTTTGCTACGCTTCATTTTAATCAACCTAACCAATAAGTGTAGGTTCTCTATGAAATCAGAGAATTGCTATGAGTGAGCAAATAACTCCTCCTCCAGAATTCAAGTCCACCGATTTTGATAATATTGAAGATAATGGCAAAGATTCATTGCTGTGGGCTGTTGAATGGTTATGTCGATATCACAATAAGGTTGCCAGTAAAGAGGTCTTATACGCAGGGTTACCGCGTAGCGAAAAGTTGACACCAGAACTGGCCTTGCGGATGCTGGATCAAGTCGGTCTTTCTGGAGGGTGGATAAAACGAGATCTGACCAAGATCTCTTCTTATCTTTTGCCTTTGGTGCTGGCTTACAACGATGGCAGCTATTGCGTCATTACTTCACGCACGGGTAAGCGTGGCGACATAAAGTACCAGGTCGTCGTGCCGGAAAGTGGTGGCGTGCTTCAGATGTCAGAAGACGAACTGGTGGCTAATTATAGCGGGTACGCCATGTTGGCGAACCCAAAGCCCAAACTTGATAAGCGTACCGACGATGAAATACTGCCGGAAGCGAACCGCGAAGGGCACTGGTTGTTTTCCACGCTGTGGCGTTATCGTCACTACTTCTACAGCGCCGCGCTGGCTGCTTTACTGGCGAACGTTCTGACACTGGCCAGCACGTTTTTTACCATGAACGTCTACGATCGCGTGATCCCGACTCAGGCTTACGTCACCTTATGGTCGCTGGCGATCGGTGTATTGATTGCTATCGTATTTGAATTCACCTCGCGGCAAGTGCGTACTTACCTGATTGATGTTGCCGGTAAAAAAGCCGACTTGATTCTGGGGGCCAAACTGTTCCGCCAGGTCATGGCAATGCGCATGGAGAGCAAGCCGCAGTCAACCGGCTCTTTTGCTAACCAATTGCGCGACTTTGAAGCGGTTCGTGATTTTGTAACATCAGCGACGTTATCAACGCTATCAGACCTGCCTTTCTGCATTTTGTTTATGCTGATCATCTATCTGATCGGCGGGCAACTGGCCATAGTCCCGTTGATCGCCATCCCGATTATTCTGCTGGTTAGCGTGTGCATTCAGTGGCCGCTGAGCCGCTATATGGGGGAAAATATTCGTGAGATCTCCCAGAAGCAGGGATTGTTGATTGAGACCATCGAAGGGCTTGAGGCGTTGAAAGCGGCTCGGGGCGAAGGCGTGATGCAAAAGCGTTGGGATGATTTCAGCGCCTTGGCTGCGGCTTCTTCCATGAAGACCCGTTACCTCTCTTCCTTGACCTCTAACTTCGTCAGCTTTATGCAGCAGGTCACCACCGTGGTTATTGTGGTATTCGGTGTTTATCTGATCCACGCGGGCGAGTTGACCATGGGCTCGATGATCGGGGTGGTGATCCTTTCTGGCCGCTCCCTGGCGCCGCTGGCTTCAGTAGTCGGGCTTGCCCTGCGTTACCAGCATGCTAAAACCGCGTTGAAATCGCTGAATCAGTTGATGGAGTTACCGACAGAGCGCGATGCCGCGATCAGCTATTTGCCGACGCCAAAATTCACCGGGAATCTGCAACTGAGAAAAGTGGGTTTTGCCTATCCTGTGCCGGGGGTTATGGTTCCGCCTTCAATTCTGGATAACGTCAACATCAGTATTCGGGCGGGTGAACGGGTGGCGATCATCGGCAGCATCGGCAGTGGAAAATCAACGCTGTTACGGGTGATGGCGCGTCTGCTGCAGCCCCGTAGTGGCCAGATTACGATTGATGGTGTTGATGCAACACAGGTGGATCCGGCTGATTGGCGCGCTGCCGTTGGGTATGTAGGCCAAGATTGCCGTTTGTTCCACGGAACCTTGCGCTATAACGTGACCATTGGTAATCCAGGCGCCAATACCGAAGAGTTTCTCCGCGTTGCGGGTATGACAGGGTTGGATCGGATTGCGGCTCGGCATCCGTTGGGTTACGACATGCCGGTAGGTGAAATGGGCAGTGCCCTGTCCGGTGGGCAGAAACAGTTGGTTGCTCTGGCGCGCTGCCTGCTACTGCGGCCTAAAATTCTGCTGATGGATGAACCGACCAGTTCCATGGATGCGATGACGGAAACGCTGTTTATCCGTCAGTTGCAAAAAGCGATAGAAGGGCAAACGTTGGTGATTGTGACTCACCGTATGTCGGTATTGAATATTTTTGAACGGTTGATTGTGCTTGATGATGGTCGAGTGATGGCGGATGGCCCGAAAGATCAGGTCATTGCCAGGCTTAATGAGAACAGCCAGAAGAAAAACCAACAGAATGTGCAACGTGAAGCTGGAAAAGCAGCACCAACAAAGCCAGATAGCGGCATAGCAGAAATCGCCGAACAGAAAAGGGGAGCATAGCGATGAATAAGGATGACCCTAAGGTATCCCTACCACAGAAGGATCTGGCAAAAAAAAATCAGGGAGGCAAAGGCAAAAGTGCCAATGATGACCCAGCGAGCGGAAACGTTGAAAACGGCGATTTGAATTTTATCAATCAGTTGCAGGCGGCGTTAATCTCACAAAAAACGCCGTTCAGTATGATCATGCTGTATACCATCGCACTGGTGGTTGTGGTGGCATTGGTTTGGGCGCATTTTGCACGTGTTGAAGAGATCACGCGCGGTGACGGTAAAATTATTCCCGCCAGTCGTGAGCAGGTGATACAGAGCCTGGAGGGCGGGATCCTGCAGGAACTGAACGTGCGCGAAGGCGACGTGGTTGAAAAAGGGCAGGTGTTGCTGAAAATGGATCCAACGCGAGCCGACTCCAGCTACGGTGAATCCCTGTCGAAAGTTTTGGGGTTGCAGGCCTCTATAGCTCGGCTGCGTGCACAGGCTTATGGCAAACCGCTGGTGTTTCCTCCCGAGGTTATGGCGGAACCCAGCATCGTGAATGATGAGACCCAAGCTTACAACGCCCAATTGAGAACCCTGAATGAGAGCGTGGATGCGCTGAAGAAAAGCCTGGCACTGGCGGAAAACGAAGTGCAGCTTTCTGCGCCATTGGCCAAAAAAGGGCTGGTGTCAGACGTAGAGATCCTACGTTTACGTCGGCAGGCGAATGAGTTCCAACTGCAGATTGCTGAACGTACCAACCGTTTCCGCTCTGATGCCAACAGTGAACTGAACAAGCTGGAGTCAGAGCTCGCTCAGGCGGAGGAAATCCTGCGTGGCCGCGAAGACGTGATGCAGCGCACCACAATTGTTGCCCCGGTGCGCGGAACGATAAATAACATCCGCACCACCACTCGAGGCGGTGTTATCCAGCAGGGGGCAGAAATCATGACGATCATTCCGCTGGAGGATAACCTGCTGGTCGAAGCCCAGATTAAACCGGCTGATGTGGCATTTATTCACCCGGGTTTGCCCGCCACGGTCAAAATCACCGCGTACGATTATGCTATTTACGGTGGGTTGAGCGGCGTGGTGGAGCATATCAGTTCCGACACCTTGGTTGATGAAGAGAAAGCACGTTCCGGCCGCGGGGACTCAACCTATTACCGCGTGTATGAGCGGACTAACCAGGCAGCATTGCACGTCAAGGATAAAACGTTCCCTATCATCCCCGGAATGGTAGCAAATGTTGAGATTCGTACCGGAGAGAAAACGATCCTGTCTTACTTGCTGAAACCGGTATTAAAAGCACGAGAAGCATTCCGTGAGAGATGAGTGTATGTCAGTGGCTTATTAACAGGGCCGTGGTGGAGATCAGGGGAGGTTTACATTCATCATATGGTGCTTGATAAAGCAAAGGGGTGCACTATGATCTTTAATATTAAAAAGAGTATTTAATTTAAAAATCCGTTGTTCATATAGCTTATATGAAAAACTTTGATTTTGATAAAACTCCTAGGGTGCATCATGAAAGAATTCCCAAAGATTAATCAACTCAGGAATTTTCAAGCGATTATACGCTACGGGAGCATTAGAACCGCATCACAGGCTTTGCTTCAGACACAGCCTGCCATGACACGAAGCATTCAAGAGTTAGAGCGCATACTGGGTATTTCTCTATTGGTTAGAGGGCCGCAAGGGATGGTGTTAACCAAAATGGGGCGAATCTTTGAGCCCAGGGTTAATATGATTCTTAATGAGCTGGAAAGGGCCATTGATGAGTTACACCAAGAAAGTCAATTATCACAAGGCACCGTAGTGTTCGGTTGCTCACATTTGCCTGCCTTTAGTATTATGCCTTCCTTAATCAATAAATTTCAAGGTTCACATCCGTTTTCCAGTATTACCGTAGTTGAGGGGCAGCTTTCTGAGTTAATTGCCTCTCTACGCTTAGGGCGATTAGACTTTTTTGTCGGTATCGCATCGCCTGAAATTTCTATGAATGAATTTGCTGTAGAGTGTTCAATTAATGCAGAGTTTTGTATTATCTCACGCCGTGAACATCCCTTAGTCAAAAGCAACTCGTTAAGTCAACTGCAAGGGGCTAAATGGTATTTCCCTAACTCCAGAGTGGGATATTATAATAATGTAGAAAAATTTATTTTTCCTAAAGGTAAGTCTAAGGATAATGCTATTATTTATGGTGATTCAATGACCATTGGTGAACAATTGATTTTAAATGAGGATTATCTGTTTGTTGGCCCTAAAGCAATACTCGAAGTTCCTTATATAAAAGATCTGATATCGGCGATCCCGATCAAAGAGAAACTGCCAGATGCTTTGTATATAGTGATTTACAGACAACAGCAAGGTTTGACTCCTTTGGCTAAGCTATTAATGGAAGAGGTTGCCGCGGAGTGCGCTAAATTTCTTGCTTACAACGCATGAGGGCGTATTAACATAGTAATCTGATACTCTATTTCCATCTTTCGGTGATGTCATCGACTGTTCTGCCATGCAGTTAAACGGAGCTGGAGCTTGGTTGCTCATCCCCCAACCAGGTTGTGTCCTGTAGTCCATCATCAACGTCGGATTGCCCGCGTTATAAAAACCGTGGAATTCTCAGACGATAACCTCTGTTTCTGATGACTAACACTGTGCGAGCGTCGTGAAGCCGCTCGCCAGGCTAATCTCCAACGATATGGCCGTTAATTCTTGCCAACCTCTGGTGCCTTATCAGTTGTTGAGCTGGAAGCGATCGGCATCACGCCAGGCCGGGAAAGCGTCACGATAGGTTTGCAGGTTTTGCAACGAGAGCTCCGCATCCAATCGGCTGGCTTGGCCCGGTTCCGCGCTGGCCAGCCTTTCCCCCTGCGGGCTGATGATCAGGCTGTCGCCGCTGTAACTTAGGCCATTGCCGTCTTCACCCACGCGGTTGCAACCCGCAACGTACACCTGATTTTCAATCGCCCGCGCGGCCAGCAGCGTTTGCCAATGCAGGCTGCGCGGCGCAGGCCAGTTGGCGACGTACAGCGCCAGATCGTAATCCTGCTGATAGCGTGACCAGACCGGGAAGCGCAGGTCGTAACAGATTTGTGGCAGGATGCGCCAGCCGCGCCATTCGAAGATTTCGCGCCGGGTTCCGGCCTGATAATGCAAGTGCTCACCCGCCATACGGAACAAATGACGCTTATCGTAGAAATGCACCTTGCCGCCCGGTTCAACCAGCAGAAAACGGTTAACCGCCCCTTCGGCGGTTTTCAACGCCACGCTGCCGCCGATCAGGGCATTGGTTTTCACTGCCCAAGTGTGCAGCCAGTCGATGACCTGCTGCTCTGGCAGGGCACTTTCCCCAGCGTCCATGGCAAAACCGGTGGTAAACATTTCCGGTAACACGATTAGATCGCGGCCAGTAATCGGTGCAAGCAAAGTATCGAACTGGCGCAGGTTGGCTTTGCCATCGCGCCAGACCAGCGGTTGCTGCAATAGGGTAATTTTCAAAGTCGACATAACCGCTCCGCGGCAGCGTCCAGCGTGGCATCCTGTTTAGCGAAGCACAGCCGGATCAATTTATGAGGAAAAGGTTCGGCACAGAAGACGGAAAGTGGGATCGCCGCTACGCCTGCGTGCTCGGTTAACCAACGACAGAAGGCCACATCATCCAGATCGGAAATGGCACTGTAATCTGCCAGCAGGAAGTAGGTTCCGGCGCACGGTAGAATTTCCAGCTTGCTGTTTGCCAAAGCCTGCACAAAACGATCGCGTTTGGCAAGGTAGAACGCAGGCAACTGCTGCCAATGTTCGGGTTCGGCACGCAGCATATCGGCCAGCGCCAATTGTGCCGGAGTGTTAACCGAGAAGGTCAGGTATTGGTGAACCTTGCGTACCTCGGCACTCAGCGCGACAGGCGCCACGCAGTAGCCCACTTTCCAGCCGGTCATATGGAAGGTTTTACCAAAAGAGGAGACGGCGATTGCCCGCTGACGCAGTTGCGGATGCGCTAGCACGCTGGCATGGCCGCCTTTGGCAAAGCAGATGTGTTCGTAGACTTCGTCACTCAGCACATAGATTTCGTGTTCCGCAATTGCGGCCCACAGCTGCTGCATATCTTCTGCATGCCAAGCCGTGGCGGAAGGGTTATGCGGCGTATTGACGATCACCAACCGGGTGCGTGGTGAGATCAATTCAGCAAACTGTTGCCAATCCACCTTGAAGGTGGGCGGTTGCAGGGCGATGCGTTTCAGTTCACCGCCGGAAAGCTGTACCGCCGGGGCGTAGCTGTCGTAGCAGGGATCAAAGCAGATCACTTCGTCGCCTGGGCGCACCAGCGCGCTGATTGCGGCGAACAATGCTTCCGTCGCACCGGCCGTAATGGTCACTTCGCTGGTGGCGTCTGGCTGCCAGCCATAAAGTTGCGCGGTTTTTTCAGCAATGGCTTCACGCAGTGGGGCAACGCCGGTCATTGGGGCATATTGGTTAGCCCCTTGATTGACGTGCCAACTTAAGCGCTGTTTCAGATAGTCCGGGCCGTCAAAATCCGGGAACCCTTGCGACAGGTTGATTGCCTGATGCTGCTGCGCCAGCGCGCTCATCTGGGTAAAAATGGTGGTGCCGAGGGCCGGTAATTTGCTTTCGGGAATTGGTGCTGAAGTGTTCATCTCAGGCTATTGCTCCTGGTGCTTATGTTGCCAACAATATAGCACGGTGTTAACCTTTGGCAATCGAGACGTTTAGATGGCTATATTCCTTTTGCTACCATGCAGGAAACTGAGTGAATGACGGAAAACCCGCAACTTCATGCGTTACTGGCGGCTTGCCACTGGATAGGTGACAAGGGCTGGTGCCCGGCGACCGGTGGCAATATGTCACTGCGCCTCGATCTGGAACAGTGTTGGGTGACCGAGTCCGGTAAAGATAAAGGCAGCCTGACCGAGCAGGATTTCTTGCTGGTGGACATTGCCAGCAACCAGGCTCCAAGTGGCCGCACTCCTTCGGCAGAAACCGGCCTGCATACCTTGATCTACCGTTTGTATTCGCAGGTGACGGCGATCCTGCATACCCATTCGGTCAATGCCACCGTGTTATCGCGTGTGGAGAAGAGTGATGGGCTGGTGCTGCAAGGGTATGAAATGCAGAAATCCCTCAGCGGGCAGCAAAGCCATCTGAGCTGTGTAGAAATACCGATTTTTGATAACGACCAGAATATTACGGCGCTGGCGGCTCGCGTTGCGGCTTATGCGGAAAATACGCCGTTGCAGTACGGTTTTCTAGTGCGTGGGCACGGGTTGTATTGCTGGGGCAAACAGGTGGCAGAAGCACGCCGCCATCTTGAAGGTTTGGAGTTCCTGTTTCAGTGCGAACTGCAACGCCGTTTACTGGAGGCTCAATGATCCGCGCGATTGTGACCGATATTGAAGGCACCACCAGCGATATCCGTTTTGTTCATCAGGTGTTGTTCCCCTACGCCCGTGAGCGGTTGGCCGAGTTTGTGCGTAGCCATGCCGCCGAAGCGGAAGTGGCTGCACCGCTTACGGCATTACGCGCAGAGATTGCCCAGCCAGATGCTGATCATGAGCAGCTTATCGCGGTGCTTTATCGCTTTATGGATGAAGATCGTAAATCGACCGCGTTGAAAGCGCTACAAGGGATCATTTGGCGCAGCGGTTATCACAATGGTGATTTTCGCGGCCATCTCTACTCGGAAGTGGCCAAGCAACTGGCGGCCTGGCAACAGCAAGGGATACAGCTGTATGTCTATTCCTCGGGTTCGGTGGAGGCGCAAAAACTGCTGTTCGGCTACAGCGAGGCGGGCGACTTACGGCCACTGTTCAGTGGCTATTTTGATACCCACGTCGGGGCCAAACGTGATATCGCGTCCTATCAGAATATCGCGCGTGATATCGCGCTTGAACCGGCAGAACTGCTGTTCCTTTCCGATATTCATCAGGAGCTTGATGCCGCGCGGGCCGCAGGTTGGCACACTTGCCAGTTGATTCGCGATGCTGCCGATCCATTGAGCCAGCATCCACAGGTAAACCGTTTCGAACAGATTGATTTGAAGGAGTTTATTTCATGAGTGGATTAACCATCTTCAGTGACGCAGAACCGCAACGGGCGCTGTGGCAGAGCAATGACGTACAGTCTATTCAGCAGCAACTGGCGCAGATTGGCGTGCGTTTCGAGCGCTGGCAGGCGGATCGTGATTTGGGGGATAACCCACAGCCGGATACGGTGATCGCCGCCTATCAGCATGAGATCAACCGGCTGGTGGCGGAAAAGAATTATCAGAGCTGGGATGTCATCAGCATGAGCCCGGATAACCCGCAGCGTCATGAACTGCGCGGTAAGTTTCTTGCCGAGCATACCCATGGCGAAGATGAGGTGCGTTTCTTTGTGGAAGGCAAGGGGCTGTTTTGCCTGCATCTGCAAGGCAAGGTTTTCCAGATCCTGTGTGAGAAAAACGATCTGCTTTCCGTGCCGGCCAATACTCAGCATTGGTTTGATATGGGATCTGAGCCAAACTTTACGGCGATCCGCATATTTGATAATCCGCAAG
>JBAQHZ010000348.1:0-16801 GCA_049288585.1 Chania sp. | reverse complement strand
AATAACGAGAGAAGGTATTAGTCAGTGATTTCTGGGGATACTGGAATTGGTGGGGACCCTGCCAGCTACATCCCGGCACACACGTTACCTGCTACGGCTGCTTCCTTCCGGATCTGACCGAGTTCACAAGTTAGTGTTGCGGGAGAACCAACAGGGCCCCCATTGACGGCTTCATTGAACTGCGAAGCGACGGGCATTATCGGTGATGGCTACCCAAATAGCAAGCCAACCCGGGCCAACCGCTGTTTTCTTACCCACCCAGGCTGTGGCACACTTCCTTTTATGGATTGATGCAGCAGGAAGAGAGACATGGCACCAGCAGACGCCACATTTCGTCAGCGCGTATTTCACGTGGTTGCCGCCATCCCCTATGGCAAAGTGACCACTTACGGTGACGTTGCCAAGCTGGCGGGCTCATCGCGCGCCGCACGTCAGGTAGGAGGGGTGCTTAAAAAGTTGCCGGAAGGCAGCACCCTGCCCTGGCACCGAGTCATTAATCGCCATGGCCAGATTTCGTTACGCGGTGAGGATCACACCAGGCAAAAACAGGCCTTGCTCGCCGAAGGCATTGCGTTCAACGCACAGGGCGGTATCGATCTACAGGTTTATAGCTGGCGCTGGTAAAAAAAACCTTTGGCCGCTAGGCGCAAAGGCTATTTGATTCAAGAACCCATGTTACGGCGTGAGTGCCGAGGTTGCCTGAAGAGGAACATTCTGCACGGGAACCAGTAACAGATCGGCCCGATTCCCATTGCGACTAATCACTTCCTGAATGGTGTCCGTGATAAAGGTCAACTGGCCGTCCAGCGTAATCGCCGCGCTCAGAATGATTCGCGCATTAGGCTGAATGTCCGCCGGGTTATACGGCAACACAAAACTAAACGGTGCCTGCTGGCCCTCAGTACGCGTCACCCGTCGTGCAATGACTTTTGACGGCGCATCAGCCAGTGATGCATCGGATAATGTGACCGTCAATACGGCATCCGGTGGCAATGCAATGCGCTGACGAATATTCACTGAACCTTTCACCGTGGGGCCTTGTATCTGCGCTTGTGACACCGCAGGGGTACTTTTAGCCGGTGTTGGCACGTCCGTACTCTGGTGGGCACAGCCTGCCAGAGTAATCGTCAACACGGCTACTCCACCTACTATTTGCCAGAGTTTCATAGATCGCCCCCCTCTACTTTCAGCAACATGCTGGTGACTTTAACCACCACATCATTCAAATGCAGCGTAAAACACTAATTAAATCATAAAAATAAGCACATTAATGAATTGGCAAGCTAACTTAAGTCAGCGTTAACAACGCGTTATCGGCCATAAAAAGCCAATAACGTACAGATTAACGCCAACAGAAAGGTGAAAGGGATAATGCAATGTATTAACGTTTTGCCGTAATATTCCTCACACTGCGCACCATGATGATGAAAAGGGTTACTACTTTATGAGTCAGGCATTACAAAACCTCCTCGACCTGCTGAATTTGGAGAAAATTGAAGAAGGCTTGTACCGCGGCCAGAGCGAAGATCTGGGGTTACGCCAGGTATTTGGCGGCCAGGTCGTTGGTCAGGCGTTATATGCCGCCAAGCAGACCGCTCCTGAAGAGCGCAGCGTTCACTCATTCCATAGCTACTTCCTGCGCCCTGGGGATAGCAGTCAGCCGATTATTTATGAAGTAGAAACCCTGCGCGATGGCAACAGCTTCAGCGCGCGCCGCGTCAGCGCCATTCAACATGGCAAGCCGATCTTCTACATGACCGCTTCTTTCCAAACCCCGGAACAAGGGTTTGAACACCAAAACACCATGCCAGATGTGCCACCGCCAGAAGGGCTGATGTCAGAATCGGAAATCGCCCAAAAGCTGTCGCATATGCTGCCGGAAAAGGTGCGGGAAAAGTTTATTGGCCAAAAGCCGATCGAAATGCGCCCGGTAAGATTTCATAACCCAATGAAAGGTAGCGTGGAGGAACCTTACCGCCACGTGTGGTGCCGCGCCAATGGCACCATGCCGGATGACCTGCGGATCCATCAATATTTGCTGGGATACGCATCAGACTTCAACTTCCTGCCAACGGCGTTGCAGCCGCACGGCGTGGGGTTCCTTGAACCCGGCATGCAGGTGGCTACCATCGATCACTCCATGTGGTTCCATCGCCCGTTCCGCTTGGACGACTGGTTACTGTACGTGGTGGAAAGCCCCTCTGCCTCCGGTGCCCGTGGATTTGTACGCGGTCAGTTCTATACCCGTGAAGGGGTTCTGGTCGCCACCACGGTGCAAGAAGGCGTTATCCGCCAGCGCGACGCCTAAAAAGAAAAAGGGCGATGTCACCATCGCCCCACTATTTTTATCAGTGATAATTTAGCCTACTGACCTTTTCAAACTTACTGGTTGTAGGCATTCTCGCCGTGGCTGTTGACGTCCAGGCCCTCGCGCTCTTGATCTTCCGGCACACGCAGCCCAACCACCGCCCCCGCCACTTTGAAGGCAAGAAACGCCGCTACGCTTGACCACACCAAGGTAATCGCCACGCTCATCAACTGGATCCACATCTGATGCGCCATGGTAACGCCAGCAGCGTAGCCCGTACCACCGAGTGAAGAAGCCGTAAACACGCCGGTCAACAGGCAACCCACGATACCGCATACGCCGTGGACCCCAAACACATCGCAGGTATCGTCCACTTTCAGCCATTTCTTCAGTGTCACCACCCCCCACAGGCCAGCCACACCGCCTACCAGGCCGATAATCAGTGCCCCGCCTACACCGACAGTTCCCGCCGCTGGCGTAATCGCTACCAGACCCGCGATACAGCCGGAACAGGCCCCTAACAGAGAAGGCTTACCGCGCAGGATCCACTCGGCGAAGGTCCAGGAGAGGATCGCACCCGCCGTCGCTATCACGGTATTCAGGAACGCAAGGGCGGCAATGCCGTTGGCCGCGCTGGCAGAACCCGCATTGAAACCAAACCAGCCGATATACAGGATAGAGGCTCCGGTAAACACCATTGGCAAGTTGTGCGGTTTAAACGCTTCTTTGCCAAAACCGGCACGTTTACCCAGCAAGTAAGCACCGACCAACCCCGCACTGGCAGCGTTGATGTGCACTACGGTGCCACCGGCAAAGTCCAGCGCACCGTCGCTGGCCAGTAAACCACCGCCCCATACCATGTGCGCAATCGGCAGGTAGGAAATGGTGAACCAGATGGCGGCAAAAATCACTACGGCGGAAAAGCGAATACGTTCGGCAAAGCCCCCCACCACCAGCGCCACGGTAATACAGGCGAAGGAAGCCTGGA
This sequence comes from Chania sp., assembly GCA_049288585.1. Lineage (GTDB taxonomy): Bacteria > Pseudomonadota > Gammaproteobacteria > Enterobacterales > Enterobacteriaceae > Chania. The sequence goes on along the minus strand of JBAQHZ010000348.1, from coordinate 13,505 downwards.
ACGCTACGTGGATCATCTGGCTAAACGTGCCGGTTACGCTGTCAATGCCGATCCCTTTCAACATCACCGTCTGGAAGCCGCCAAAGAAGGCATTCCCTTCGCTGAAAGCAAAGCTGTAGCCATACAGCACCCACAGCACGCATACCAAGGCAAAGGTCACGGTGACCTGTGTCAGCATTGAGAGCACGTTCTTGGCACGCAGCAAACCACCGTAAAACAAAGCGACGCCAGGCAAGGTCATGAACAACACCAACGCGGTGCAAATCATCATGAAAGCGTTGTCAGCTTTGTCTGCCACCGCCGGAGCGGCCAGAGCCAAAGAAGGAACCATGGTTACCGTACTCAGGCCCAACATGGATAAAAGTTTTTTCATTATTAACCATCCCCGTTTACTTTACTGAGCCCGTGATTACAGTGCAGCTTCGTCTGTCTCGCCAGTGCGGATACGAATAACACGTTGCAATTCGGCAACGAAAATTTTGCCATCGCCAATTTTGCCGGTATAGGCCGCTTTGCTGATCACATCAATCACTTCATCTAACTGGTCGTCGGCGATAGCAATATCGATTTTGACTTTAGGTAAGAAGTTGACGCTGTATTCGGCTCCGCGGTAAAGCTCGGCGTGGCCTTTCTGGCGACCAAACCCTTTGACTTCAGTTACGGTCAACCCCTGAATACCTACAGAGGATAAGGCTTCACGCACGTCCTCTAACTTGAATGGTTTAATCACCACGGTAACCAGCTTCATATTGCCTCTCCACGAATTAAGCCCAAAAACTCACCCCCGGTACGAGTCTTATCAAGCAAAGGCTATGCCATAAATGATTTTGTATAAGAATTTTGCTAATTACGCGGATGAATGAAGGTGTACAGGTCAACAACGAGCAGTAGCGCAAATAGCCGATAGCTTATTACGCACCATTATGGTGCATGGCGCGTTGAAAAAGTGCAGTAAGCAGGAGAGAAGAAGGAAAAAATGCCTGTTGGCGGTGCGATAAATCAGGAACCCCGCCAGCGGTGCGCACTGGCGGGCGACCTTATGCCGGTTGAGTTTCCTCACGCGTGGCAGCAGCCAGTTCTTCACCAGCCAGTTGCAACTGGTACATCTGGTAATAGCGGCCCTGCTGCGCCAACAGTTGCTGATGATTCCCCTGCTCCACCGCATGCCCACGATGCAACACCAGAATCGAGTCAGCTTCAACGATAGTTGAAAGACGATGAGCAATCACTACCAGCGTGGTGTGCTCACGGATCAGCCGCAATGCACGCTGGATCGCCTGTTCAGTGCCTGAATCGATATTAGCCGTAGCTTCATCCAGGATCAGGATCTGTGGCGCCTGCACCAGCACGCGCGCCATCGCCAGCAGTTGTTTCTGGCCGACGGACAGATTATTACCCTGCTCGCCAAGGCGCGTCTGGATCCCCTGCGGGAATGAGCGCACCAGATCAGCCAGCTGTACCGCTTCCAGTGCCTGCCACACGGCCTCTTCACTGATGTTACGGCCCAGAGTCACATTCGCCAGCACCGACTCGGCGACTACTACCGGGTCCTGCTGCACCATGGCAATGCCTTGGCGCAAGGTGCGATGCGAAAGCGTGGACAATGGGCGCCCATCAACCCGCACTTCGCCGCTGTTCACCGGATAGTAGCCCATCAGCAGGTTAGCCAAGGTGCTCTTACCGCTGCCGGTATGCCCGACCAACGCCACAAAACCACGCGACGGCACGCTCAGCGAGATATGCTGCAACACCTGCTGGTCATCGCGATAGGCAAAACTCAGATCGTCAATCTCGATGCGGCCGCTTGCTAATGGGCGCTCGTCGGCCCCGTAACGCTGCTGACTGCGATCCATCAACTCAAAAATGCGCTCACCGGCCACTACCGCCTGCTGCAGAATCGACTGCTGCGAGGTCAGTTCGATCAGCGGCTCATTCAAACGGCCAAGATAGTTGATAAAGGCATACAGTACGCCTACACCAATCACGCCTTCACCGCTGAAACCAAACAACATCAGCAGCCCGCAAAGCACCAGCGCTGAAAACAGGCTGAGCAGTGGCCGCAGCAGGAAACCATCCAGACGCAGTGTCTGCATGCGCGCAATATAATGTGAACGGCTGGCAACGCTCATACGTTCACCAAAACGTAGCTGCTGGCGGAATTGCTGGATCACCCCCATCCCGCTGATCACTTCATTAAAGCCATCATTAATATCCGCCAGATAGCTGCGTACCCGGCGCACAATCGGCGTGCTGTAGTATTGATAGATCCACATCACCACCAGCACCGCCGGGAAGATGCAGATCGCCACCAGCGCCATGCGCCAGTCGAGGCTGAACATCGCTACCAGCATCGCACCGATCAGCGCCGCGCTTTTCAGCACGGTGGCCACCACCATCACATACAGATCTTTAATCACCTCGGTATCGTTGGTGACACGTGATATCAGTTGCCCGACCGGCTGGGTATCAAAGGCGCTCAGCGGCTGGCGCAGCGCCGCATCCATCACGTCGGTCCGCAAACGTTGCACCACCCCCACCGCAGCCCGATTAAACAACAGGGCCTGGAAATACTGTAGCGTGGCGGCCAGCAGCTCGAGCAAGATATAAGCCACTGCCAGCCCGCTGACCACCATTAGCGGCAGTTGCCCTTTGGCAACATAGTTATCAATGAAATAACCGATCAGGATTGGCCCGGCGACTTCCGCCGCTGCGGCGATCCACAGCATCAACACCGCCAACCCCAGCGGCTTACGGTAAGGCGAGCCGTAAGCCAGCAGCCGCTTCAACGTTGGCCAGATCTTTTGCATTTTACTCATCAGCCAACGCCTCCTCAGCGGGTTCTGGGGCTTCGTCCAGCGCCGCTTCCAGTTGCTGGTAGCGATACATATCGCGATACCAACCGGGCTGTGCCGCCAATGACGCATGCTGCCCACGCTGGGTCACCGTACCCTGCTGCAACACCAGGATTTCACTGGCTTCGGTCAGGGCAGAAAGGCGGTGCGCACTGATAATCACCGTGCGATTTTGCCCCCAACTGCGCAGGTTATGCAGGATCTGGTGCTCTGTGCGGCCATCTACCGCCGAAAGCGCATCGTCAAGGATCAGGATCTCCGCCTCCAGCAGCAGCGCTCGCGCAATGGAAATACGCTGTTTCTGGCCACCGGACAACATCACGCCTCGCTCGCCCACTTCGGTTTCATACCCCTGCGGCAAACGCAGAATGTCTTCATGCACGCTGGCCAAGCGCGCAGCCTGCTCGATCTGCTCCTGCGTAGCCGCAGGGTTACCGAGAGCAATGTTATTGGCCACGCTGTCAGAGAACAGGAACGGCGTCTGGCTGACCACCGACAGGCGTGAACGCCATTGATCAAGCTTGATCTGGGTAAGTGGCATGCCGTGGTAACTGATTTGCCCATCATCAATATCAAACTGACGCTGGATTAAGGACAACAGTGTCGATTTCCCCGATCCGGTCGGCCCGCACAGACCAAGCATTTGCCCCGGCTGCAACTGCAACGCCACATCATGCAGCGCAGGCCGGCTGGTTTCCGGATAATGGAAAGCCTTTACCTCCACCGCCAGTTGGCCGCGCCCGGCAGGCAGTTCAAACTCGCCGTCGTTCACCGCGGGAGCTTCTTCCAGCAGGCTACGGATGCGGCTATAGGCCGCGCTGCCGCGCTCAACGATATTGAACATCCATGCTAACGCCAGCATCGGCCAGATCATCAGGCCGAGATACATCACAAAACTGGTGAGTTGGCCGAGAGTGAGTGAACCGTTGACCACCATCCAACTGCCACCGCCAATCGCCAGCAGGTTAGAAGCGCCGATGGCGATATAAATGGTGGGATTGAAACGTGCGTCAACGCGCGCCACGTGCATATTTTTCGCACCGGTCTGCGCCGCGACGTCGGCAAACTGATTGGATTGATGATCCTCCAGGCCAAAGGCTTTGATCATGCGGATGCTGGTCATACTTTCCTGCGCCTGATCGTTCAGGCTGGAGAACGCCGCCTGAGCCGATTTAAAGCGCTCATGCAGTTGATCGCCATAGAGCTTGATGGCAATGGCCATGATCGGCATCGGGATCAGCGAAAGCAGCGTCAGTTGCCAACTGATCTGCGTACTCATCACCAGCAATACCACCAGGCCCATCACCATCGAATCCACCAGCGTCAGCACGCCCTCACCAGCGGCAAACACCACGCGATCCACATCATTGGTGGCCCGCGCCATCAGATCGCCAGTACGGTGCCGCAGATAAAAAGCCGGGTTCTGGCGGCTGAGCTGGCGATAGAAATTCTCACGCAGTTCCACCGCTAACTGATAGGATGCACCAAACAGCAGCACCCGCCACACATAGCGCAGCAGGTAAACCACGATCGCGGTGCCAACCATCAGCCCCAGCCATGCCAGCAGCACGCGGGTAGACATCTGTTTCCCGGTCACGCCATCCACAATAATCCCCACCAGCTTGGGTGGCAGCAGTTGCAGAATGGCAATAATGATCAGCAGCAGCACCGCGCCAAGGTAGCGGCGCCACTCGCGGCGGAAGTACCAGCCGATTTGAGCAAATAATCTCACGCAGTTTTATTCCAGAAGGGTAACGGTTTTTTCTCTTTTGCCTTAGAGGCTATACCCAAAATAATCCGAGTTGCTTGTAGGCGGCAACTGAGCGAAGCCCCTGGAGCTTACTCAGGTAAGTGACTGAGGTGAACGAACGCAGCCAACAACCAAGCAATTTGAAGTATGACGGGTATAGAATAGCACCGGTAAAGCGGTTACTTGGTGAACTTTTCACTCCGGCACCGGCAGTGCGGTGGTGTATTTGATTTTTTCCATCGCGAAGCTGGAAGTCACATCAATTAACCCCGGAACGCCGGTCACCAGGCGCTTGTAAAAGTTATCATAGCTTTTCATGTCTGCCACTTCGACCTGCATCAGGTAATCGTATTCCCCCGCCATACGATAAAACGCCAGCACCTCCGGCATCTGCGCCGTCAGCGTAACAAACTTCTGATACCACTCGCTGCTGTGCTGCTGGGTTTTAATCAGGACAAACGCCGTCAGCCCAAGCCCGAGCTTTTCATTATCCAGCAGCGCAACGCGTGCGCGAATATAGCCCTCATCCTCCAGCCTTTTCAGCCGTTTCCAGCACGGGGTTGAGGTCAGGTTCACCGCTTCGGCCAGAACCTGTAGCGATTGCGTACAGTCTTGTTGCAGCATACACAGCAGTTTGCGGTCTGTTTTGTCCAACATAGCCCAATCCGGAGAAAATTTTTCTCCCATTAGGCGATTAAACAGGAAAAATGGCAATCCTTTTTTCCCAGTGAAACGCTATGCTACCCATCAATAAGCCCCCCTATTCTGAGACCTGATCATGACAAATTCTTGGGTAAAATATGCTATCGGCGAAATAGAAGCGGATTTTCAGCGCTCCGCCGACACGCATTTGATACGCCTGAACCTGCCGGAGTTTCCCGGCATCTACCTGTATCTGAAAGATGAAAGTACCCATCCCACCGGCAGCCTGAAACACCGATTGGCACGTTCGTTGTTCCTTTACGGCCTGTGTAACGGCTGGATCAGCAAAAATACCCCTATTATTGAAGCCTCTTCCGGCAGTACCGCGGTGTCGGAAGCCTACTTCGCCCGGCTGATCGGCCTACCATTCATCGCCGTAATGCCTTCCTGTACCGCCCGCCGTAAAGTGGAGCAGATCGCGTTCTACGGTGGACGCAGCCATTTCGTCGATCATGCGGCGCAGATTTATGCTGTTTCAGAGGAGTTGGCAAAAGAGTTGAACGGCCATTATATGGATCAGTTCACCTTCGCCGAGCGTGCCACCGACTGGCGTGGTAACAACAATATTGCCGACAGCATTTTCCGCCAGATGGCGCGTGAACCCTACCCCATCCCCAAACATATCGTGATGAGTGCCGGTACCGGCGGCACCTCTGCCACGCTGGGGCGCTATATTCGTTACCAAGGGCACGATACGCAACTTACCGTAGTCGATCCGGAAAACTCGGTGTTCTACGACTGTTTCCATCACGGCGATCGCACCATCATTGGCAGCTGTGGCAGCCGTATTGAAGGCATTGGCCGCCCACGCGCCGAGCCCTCGTTCATCCCTTCGGTGATCGACAGCATGTTGCGCGTGCCGGATGCTGCCAGCGTGGCCACCATTCATTGGCTGGAAAAAGTATTGGGTCGCAAAGTCGGTGCCTCCACTGGCACTAACGTTTGGGGCGCACTGCAACTGGCAAAGCAAATGCGCGAAAAAGGCGAACCAGGGGCGATCGTCACTCTGCTGTGCGACAGCGGGGAACGCTATCTGGATACTTACTACAATCCTGAGTGGGTCAGCAATAATCTCGGCGACCTGACGCCTTATTTAGCGCAATTGGACAACCTTTAAGCGAAGAGAATAAAAAAGCCGGGTAGTACTACCCGGCTGGCTGTATACCCTAAATAATTCGAGTTGCAGGAAGACGGCAAGTTCGAGAATCCCCAGGAGCATAGATAACTATGTGACTGGGGTGAGCGAACGCAGCCAACGCACATGCAACTTGAAGTATGACGAGTATAAAAGGCTCCTTTATACGGGGGTATAGGGGGAGCGTGGTGAACGCAGCCAATGTTGCAAATAGTGAGCCACCGCCTGTTTTTCGCAGTGGCCGATAACCGGAAGGTCAGGAAGCAGCGCTTTCAACTGTGGCAAGGCATTGCCCATCACCACGCCGTGACCCACGCTGGCCAACATTTCTTGGTCATTCATCGCATCGCCAAACGCCATACAATCTGCCAACGTCAGGCCCAGATGCCCGCTTAGTTTTTCCAGCGCGCTACCTTTGTTGCAGCCCAACGGCAACACTTCAAGACATTCGTAAGCCGAGAAGCACAAATCAACACGCCCCGCAAAATGGGCGTGCAATTGCGCCTGCAATTCGATTAAGGCTTCATGGGGGCCGCAGAAACAGACTTTGCTGTTACCTAACGCAGGTAAACGCCGCAAGTCGGTCAGTTGGAAATGAAAACCGCTGAGATGATGAGCCGCCAACATTTCCGGCAGCGCCCGATCGGTCAACCAGCCTTCATCGCGGAATACATGCATGCTGGCGGGGGTCTGCCAGTAGGTCTGCAAAACCTCTTCGGCAACGTCGGCAGGCAAATCCGTAGCATGCAGTTGCTGCCCCTGTTTGTCATAGACGCGCGTGCCGTTGCCGGTAATGAGATACCCTTGTAAACCAAGCTGCGCCATGATCGGTTGCGCATCAAGGTAATGCCGCCCGGTGGCAAACGTCACCACCATGTTTCTGTCGATTAGCTGATTCAACGCGGCCAGCGTTTCCGGCCCAACACGGTGTTCGGGCGTCAACAGAGTGCCATCCATATCGAAGGCAGCCAGACGATACATAAAAACCTCTCAAGGACTGTCACCGACAGAAGGTTAACGGTGAGCACAATAACAATTGCTACAGTATGGGATGGTATTTACGGAAGTAATAGTGAACAATTTAGGAAAACACTTCCGGATTTATAATCAAATTGCAGCTTGAAAGATCAAGGATATTGCTATGCGCCTGGTTCATCGCCTCAGCCAGTATCAACGCCTGTACCAACAACTGGGTAGCGCACCGGTGAGCATTACCGTTGCGGAACTGGCGGCAATGTTTTATTGCAGCGAACGTCATGCGCGCACGCTGGTACAACAGCTGCAAGAGCAGGGCTGGCTGAGTTGGCGTTCTCAAGCCGGGCGCGGTAAACGTGCGCAACTGCAATGCCTGAAAACGCCGGATGAATTGCGTGCCACCCATTTGCAGCGCCTGTTGCAGATCGGCGATCATCAGGGTGCTCTGGAGATGGCGCAGCTTGCCCCTCAGCACTTGCAGGAACTGTTGAGCCCGCATCTGGGTGGCCAATGGCAGGAAGGCAGCCCTACGCTGCGTATCCCCTATTACCGTAAGTTGGAAAAACTCGACCCACTCACGTTAAGCGGCCGGGCTGAGCAACATCTTGTCGCTACCCTATATGCGGGTTTGACCCGCTTCAATACCGGTAGCCCGCAGCCGCAGCCAGATCTGGCGCATCATTGGCAGATCAGTGAGGACGGCTTGCACTGGCAGTTCTTCCTGCGCAGCCAGTTGCGCTGGCATAACGGGGAACCATTGACCGGCCAACAATTGCTGCAAGCGCTAAGCAAGCTGCATCAGCACCCGCGTAGCCAACCGTTATTGAGCAGCGTAGAAGCCATCAGCTTGCCACATGCGCTGTGTATTCAATTCGATCTGCATACGCCGGATTACTGGTTAGCACACCGACTGGCAGAATTACCCTGCCTGATTACCCATCCAGAATACCCAATGATCGGCGCCGGGCCGTTCAAGCTGGCCTTGAATGATCCGCAAATGGTACGGCTGGAACAGCACTCTTACTACCATCTGCAACACCCTTATCTGGAAAGCATTGAGTATTGGATCACGCCAGATTTGCTCACCAACGGTAATGACACCAGTTGCCAGCATCCGGTGCGGATCACCATCGGCCAGCAGGAGGAATTGGCGCAGGCGCGGCCGGTACAACGCAGCATGAGCCTGGGTTGGTGCTACTTGGCGATCAACCAGCGACGGGGGGGACTCAGCGAAGCCCAAGGGCAAAAGCTGTTAATGCTGATCCAGCGCTCGGGGTTGCTGGCCAATCTGCCAATTCCCAACAGCGTGATCACCCCAAGCCATGAAATGCTGCCTGGATGGGCGATCCCCGCACATCAAGTAGAGAAGGTCGCGCTGCCCGCCAGGTTAACTTTGCTTTATCGCCCCCCGGTCGAGCTTGAAACGCTGACACAGGCTTTGCAACAGTTGCTGTCGGAACAAGGTTGTGAGTTAGAGATACATTATTGCCCCGATAAACGCTGGCAAAGCACCGAACAATTGGCACAAGCCGATCTGTTGCTGGCAGATAACCTGATTGGTGAAGCACCGGAAGCCACGCTGGAAAGCTGGTTACGCCGTGATGTGCTCTGGCAAGGTATTCTGACCGAGGAGAACTGGCAGCACCAACAGCAGGTTTTGCGCCATATTCAGCAGTTTCCGGATCAGCAACAGCGCTACGACCTGTTGAAAACCTATTACCAGCAGTTGATGAAGGCAGCAATACTAACGCCGCTGTTTCATTATCAATATCAGGTCAGCGCACCACCTCGTATCCAAGGAGTAACCCTCACCGCTCACGGCTGGTTCGACTTTTGCCAGGCCTGGTTGCCCCCACCGTTGGCGGATAACCGGTGATAGCTTCGCTCTAGGGTAGCAACGCCCGATCTGCTACCATCACCACCGCATGTGTAATTCCCTCCTCTGTGATGCCAACTGCTCATGGAGGGGATAAACCAGCCGCCCGAATGTGCATCGGGAATGGCTCCTCTATAAAAGGTTGATTCTATGAAACGCGCAGTCGTCGTTTTCAGCGGTGGACAAGACTCCACGACCTGCTTAATTCAGGCATTGCAACAGTATGATGAAGTTCACTGCATCACATTCGATTACGGCCAGCGTCATCGTGCTGAAATCGATATTGCCAAGAACTTGGCCCAACGATTGGGTGCTAAAGCACACAAAGTGCTGGATGTGGGATTACTCAATGAGCTGGCGATCAGCAGCCTGACTCGCGATAGCATTCCGGTTCCCGCCTTCGACAGTACGCAGAAAGACGCGCTACCCAGCACCTTTGTGCCAGGGCGTAACATCCTGTTCCTGACGCTGGCGGCAATTTATGCCTATCAGGTGGAAGCTGAAGCCGTGATAACCGGGGTGTGTGAGACTGATTTCTCCGGTTATCCAGACTGCCGTGACGAGTTCGTTAAAGCGCTGAATAATGCTGTCGTGTTAGGCATCGCACGCGATATCCGCTTTGAAACGCCGCTGATGTGGCTCAACAAGGCCGAAACCTGGGCATTGGCCGATTACTACCAGCAGTTGGAACTTGTCCGCCGGGATACCCTCACCTGCTACAACGGCGTGCAAGGTGAGGGTTGCGGTGAGTGTGCGGCTTGCCATCTGCGAGCTAACGGCTTGCATCAATATCTTCAGGATAAAACCACGGTGATGGCTAGCCTGAAACAGAAAACTGGGCTGGTTTAAAGCGATTTTGTGGGCGGCAGTTTTGTCGCCCACGCGATGTGGTGGATCACAGTATCAAGACTGTATATCTTTCTGCTGCAACGCCATCAAATGCTCGCGCAATTCCCCTTCGATCGGCAATGCTTTTTGGGTTTTCAAATCGACACAGACAAACGTCAGTGTTGCATCTGCTACCTGTGTCCCTTCAGGCTCCAGCGTCACCTGCTGGCTCAATACTCCGCTCTTGCCGTTCAGTTGCTGCATTTGGCTATCAATGCGCAGCTTGTCACCCAGCACCGCCGGTTTGCGGTAATTGATATTGATGTTCACCACGATGAACGCGATATTATTTTGCGTCATCCAGTGAAACGCATCAAGATTCTCCAACCATTCCCAACGCGCTTCCTCCAGGAACTCCAGATAGCGGGCATTGTTAACATGCTGATAAAAATCAAGATGGTAACCACGAACTTTAATATAGGTGTGCATAGTGAAACGATCGCTCCTGCCTCTGGTGATCATGGGTGAAAACGGGCGCATCGCGCCCTGGCCAGTTTGAATTTATCCTCTTCATCGGCGTGAAACTGGTACGACCTGTAGAATGTAGCAGAGGAAAGCGGCTGCCTGCACACTTTGCCACGCAGCCGCGACCGGGATCACATTTTCAGCCGAGCACGATTCCTTTCTATTAACGTCGGTCCGATTCCTGGCACCTCCTGTAATTGTTCAACCTGAGTAAAGGGCCCGTTCTGTTCACGGTACCGCACGATAGCCTCTGCTTTTTTCATCCCAACACCATTCAATATGCTGGCAAGTTCTTCGGCATCCGCTTCATTGATATTGACCGTTGCCTCGCCTTCGGAGGGCGTTTCAACGGCAGCCTGCCGCTCTACTTTGGGCGGACTCTGAACCACCGGTTGCGGCTCTGGTGGCGTTTTCTCTGCGGCGATTGCCGATGCCCCCATCAGGCTGAACAACGCCGCCGCCAATAGGAACTTTACAGAATGAGAAAAACGGATAATCGTTTTATTTTCGCTGAGTTGCATGCTGTATCCTCCTGATGTTTAACAGCGAGGCTACCTTGCCGCAGCGGCAAATATTCAGCAAATGGCAGATGTTAAATGTGGAAAAGGCCGCGAAAGCGGCCTTTGTGAATTACATTTTGTTGCAGAGAAATGCGGCGCTTATTGAGGTTGTTGCTCTGCTGCACCCATGGTGATTTTGGCTTCTTTACGCAGATTAGACAGCAGTGAATCGAGGGCAATACCCACCGCGCTCTCTTCCATTTTGCTGACGAAGGTCTTCATTTCATCTGCCGGTAAAGTTCCAGGCCGCACCGTATCCAACGCGATCAACACTACGTTGTCCTGGCGATCCTGCGACATGCCATAAACTGATTTGCCATCCTGCGGATGAGGCAATGAGAATATGGTTTCCACCAGTTGGCGCTCTTCTGAATTGCGCGTCATTTTCTGCACGCTGCCAAAGCTCAGGCCAGCCGCTTTCATCGCGTCATCACCTTTACCCTGCTTCAGTTCAACCAACAACTTCTCGCCTTGCAGTTTCGCTTCCTGCAACGCCTTATTGCGCTTCACCATCTCAATAACGCGATCTTTCACCTTGTCGAACGGCTCAATGCCTTCTGGCTGGTGGCCTGTGACGCGGACAACAAATGCACGGTCACCGTCTACGGTGATCACATCTGAGTTACTGCCAGGAGCGCCATTCTCACCGATTAATGAGCCGTCGAAAATTGACTGTACAACCGGTTTGAAATTCAGCGCCGCCGGGATATTGTCACGGGTAAACCAGTCGGTTTGCACAGCCTTGGCACCAGCGACTTCTTCCGCAGAGGCCAGAGACTCGTTATCGCTGGTCGCGGCTTCACTCACCTTCTGCTGCAATGCATAGTAGGCATCAACCGCTTTTTCCTGCTTCACCTGCTTGGTGATGGCATCATGCACTTCACTTAATGGTTTCACTACTGCCGGTTTGATGTCGTTCAAACGGACAATCAGGTAACCCACGGAAGATTTCACCACGCCAGACAGTTGGCCTTTCTCGGTCAGATTGGCCTGCTTCAGTTCGTCAGCGGTAGTTTCCGGCTCAAGCCAGCCCAGCACCCCACCGTCACGGCGTGAGATAATGTCGGTAGACTTCTCTTTTGCCAGCGTGGCAAAGTCAGCGCCTTTTTTCAGCTCATCCAGAACCGCCTTGGCATCCGCTTCGGTTTTCAGCTGGATCACACTGTAATATCTACGCTCCGGCTGGCCGTAATTGCTCTGATGCTGGTCGTAATAGGCAATGATATCCGCTTCGCTGACGGTAACTTTATCTTGCAGCGCCGTCGCATCCAGCGCGATAAAGCTCACCTTCACCTTCTCTGGCGCGATAAAGCTGTTCTTGTTCTGCTCGTAATACGCTTTCAGTTCATCGTCTGTGACGGTCTGCTTGGCCTGCAATGCTTTCAGGTCGATCGTCGCCAAGCGCACATCACGCTCTTGCAACATCAGCGCTGACATGGCTTGAGACTCGGAAGGCAGCACAAAGCCAGAACTGCCAAAGCCCTGGAGCATCTGCTGGTTAATCAGCTGCTGGCGCATGGATTGCGCATAGTTGTCGGCGCTGTACCCCATACGGCTAATCAGATCGAGATATTTGGCGTTATCGAACTGACCATCGGTCTGGAAATAAGGCGCCTTGCGGATGGCGTCTTTCACCTGCTCGTCACTCACGTTCAGGCCTAACTTCTTGGCATACTGATCGAGCAGCATGTTGTCAATCAACTGTGACAGCACCTGTTGGCGCATCTGCTGCATGTAACCTTCGTTGCCCGCCAATGCGGAAAACTGGTCACCCAACTGCTGCTGCATACGACTGCGTTCACTCTGGAAAGCCTGCTCCAGTTGAGCACGCTCGATCGTCTGCCCATTGACTTTCGCTGCATAATCGCCGGAACCACCGGTCAGGTAGCCGCCCACCCCTGTCAGAACAAATGACAAAATGATCAGGCCCAGGATGATTTTTAGCACGATGTTGTTAGCAGCCGCGCGTAAATTGTCCATCATAGTGTGACAACACTCCGCTGTGATATGGATTAAAAACCCTTGTGCAGGCGCGTTCCCTGCAACAAAAATAAAAAAGCGCATCAATCTGATGCGCCTTGTATCTTACCTCACCAGCACCGCTGCGTCAGGTGATTGTTTATGTGTTGCTATTCGTTTCGACGCTGTAATCAGTTTACGGCGTCTTTCAACGCTTTCCCTGCACGGAATGCCGGAACTTTGGCTGCCGCAATTTTGATTTCTTTACCGGTTTGCGGGTTACGGCCGGTACGAGCTGAACGCTCACGCACGGTGAAAGAACCGAAACCAACCAGAGCTACAT
>JBAQHZ010000347.1:0-2215 GCA_049288585.1 Chania sp. | reverse complement strand
CCTCGCCAGCTTCCGCGCCCACCCTGGTTCTGTGTGGTCATGCAAAGCCAAAACCCGGCTCAGGCAGGTGTGCAACAGAGCGCCGTGCTGGCGCTTGCGGAGGCTCGCCGCCCCGCACCGGGCAGGCGGTTCGGCGTCGCACAGCAAAAAGCCGCTGTGCGCCACCTCCCGCCGCGATGAAAACCCGGAAAAGCGGTAATGGCAGCGGCTGACGCCGCTGCTATGATGTGTGTGCGGTTGCTCTTTAACAGTGCTGGGGAAAGTGTGATACCGGGCGTAAAAGTCGCGTCGGGGCAAAAAGTTGCGCGTGTGAAAAAGCGCTGGCGAAATAGGGTTGTAACTGACTGACAGCACAGGGAAAAAGTGGTTGCGGCGGTCAACTTCACGACGGAGCACGTTGTTGTGGAGAATAACGCGCTGAGTGCGCCGCAGATAGATGATTTTGCGGCGAGAGCTAAAGGGTGTGAAGCTCGCGGTGACTGTGGTCAGATCGTGAAGGAAATGGAAGAGCTGAGTCTGAAGCAACGTAATGAGTTAATTGTTACCTGTGCTTCGGATGCAGCGGCCTGTAAAGAGAAATACGGTGATATTCCGGCTAACAGTATGCTGGTTCATGAAGCGATCGATAGAGCGCTGGGTGAAGATATTCCGTGGGCAATGAAGAACGATTTATCGGTCTTGCTGATGCAGCAGATGGATGAATCAGGGATCGTCAACAGCACTGAATTTGCTCAACAGCTTCAGACCTTGTATGGCCTGGATAGTCAGAAAGCCGAAATCTTAGCTGGTGCAGCGATGGCTGCTGTTACGGGTGGCCTTGGTAAGGCCGGTAAGTTACCTGTGATTAATCCAAGTGCAAAAATCGCAACAGGGCAAACAGTCGGTGCTTTTGAGAAAAGTCTATCCAGCCTTCCTCCTGGAGAGCGGGTAGCTATCATAAAGCAGACCGCTCCGAAAGTTGCAGCAGAATACGGCATGGTTAAAGATAGTCAGCTAACTAAAAAGAATGGTGGTCGGGAGGTGTATCGAGGGCAAGATGGGAATCTTTATGCGCTTGATACGCAGCATGGACGATTTGAAGTTGTCAGCCCGAAAGGTAAACATTTAGGTGAAGTTGATTTCTCTATGCAAGTAAGAAAACCTGCGGATACATCGGGCGGCCATAATTTGAAGGTGAAGTAATGAAGCTTATTGATCGTAAAGAAAAATCTATATCTAGAGGATCTATTTTTCGATTACCGGCAGTCTGGCCCTATGAAGTGTTCGTTGATTTTATGGTATTTGAAACACAGGATGATGAGCGTCCATATGGCTTAATTGTTTCATCTGGATACAAGGCTGGACTATTTTTAGTCAAATTGCCGATGGAAAGTGTTTCAGATGAGGGAAATGGATTGAGCACCGAATGGATCGTCAACAACTGGGCAAACTGGGTCTATCCAGAATGTAATGTTGAAGATGTTCATATTATTGAACAATATGTAGCAACTGCTGTTGAGTGATTGAAATCCCGGCCAACTGGCCGGGATTTTGCTTTTACGCCCTAAAGACTCCTTCTTCCCGCCGCTGCAACCGGAGCACACCGTGCGCAATGATGAGTTCCAACTGTTCCGCATCGGTAATGCCGGACTCGGTGAGCCAGTCGCCGCCGATAATTAGTTCGCCGTTATCCCGCACCCAATCCGCGCCCAAATCCGGGCGGTCTTGGCTGGCTTCGCACAGTGCTTCCCAGGTGGCTTCGTCGGTGACGGTAGTGACCCAGAGTGTGTGATGCTGGCGCGTCAGTTGCAGCGGGGTGCCAGCGGTAAATCCGAGCCTGGCCAACGTAGCGCCTTCAATCATCAGCTCCGGGATCGGTTCAGGGGTAAAGGTGACGTTCATACGTTCCCCTCCGTGGCGGGCGTGGTGCGGATAATCAGTTGGCCGTGTTCGGCGGTAATGCTCACCGGTTGGCCCTGGGTAAAGCCTAACTGTTCCAGCCAGCGGCCCTTGATGGTCAGTTGCGGCAGCGGGTTCGGCCTGCCGCCATTAGTGCGGTAACCCACCACGCTTTTACGCGCTTGGGGTTCGGCGGGCTGTGACGTAGAATCTGCTCTAGCCATGGTAACTACTCCTGTTAGTTGCTTGTGGTTAGCGGTTGTAGTGAGGTGCGAACTCATTGCACCCGCGCTATCTCAGCGCTTTGCGCTGTTCAATCCCATTGCCTGCTCAACCA
>JBAQHZ010000346.1:0-11308 GCA_049288585.1 Chania sp. | reverse complement strand
TGCAGGGCCCCGCCTTGGGCCCTGCAATTGCCGTCCATTATTGTTCCATCGGATTATGATCTTTTACGGCAATTCCCATTACACCTGACTTACAGAGACGAACACGTTGTGTATAAGAGACAGCTCCTTGGGGAGAGGGTTAGGGTGAGGGGATAATCACCAAACGCCCCCCTCACCCCGGCCCTCTCCCACAGGGAGAGGGGGCGTACATTTAACCTCTATTGCCCAGCATTACCCTGCTGTTACGGTAACATCTCATCCTTATAACGGTTCGGTCTGCGCTTCTACCACCGCCAGCGCCACCATGTTCACGATGCGGCGTACTGAAGCGATCGGCGTCAGGATATGCACGGGTTTGGACACGCCCATCAGCACCGGCCCTACGGTGACCCCTTCAGAAGAGGACACCCGCAGCAGGTTATAGCTGATACGCGCCGCTTCCATATTCGGCATAATCAGCACGTTGGCAGCCCCTTTCAACGGGCTATCCGGCATCAGATCGTGGCGAATGCTTTCCACCAACGCCGCGTCACCGTGCATTTCACCGTCAATCTCCAGTTCCGGCGCCATCTGATTCACCAGTTCCAACGTTTTACGCATCTTTTGCGCCGTTGGGCTATTGGAAGAACCAAAGCTGGAATGGGACAGCAGCGCCACCTTGGGCTCGATGCCGAAGCGGCGCACGGTTTGTGCGGCCATCACGGCGATTTCTGCCAGCTGTTCCGGCGTCGGATCGTCGTTAACGTAGGTATCGGCAATAAAGGTGTTGCCGCTCGGCAGCAGTAAGGCGTTCATTGCCCCGGCTACGTGTACCCCTTCGCGGAAACCGAACACTTTCTCCACCACCTGATAATGCTCATGGTAGCTGCCGATGGTGCCACAAATCATGGCATCGGCCTCACCCCGGTGCAGCATAATGGCGGCAATCAACGTTGGATTACCGATCACCGCACGGCGTGCCTGCTCCTGCGAAACGCCACGGCGCTTCATGATCTGGTAGTACTCACCCCAGTATTCCTTGAAGCGCGGATCGGATTCGTTGTTCACCACTTCGAAATCTTTACCCGGCGTCAGCTGCAAGCCCAGTTTCTTCAGGCGTTTTTCAATCACGCTCGGGCGGCCAACCAGAATCGGATAGGCCAGCCCCTGTGATACCAGTTCCTGCGTGGCGTGCAGTACGCGCTCCTCTTCCCCTTCCGCCAGCACCACGCGTTTCATCTCTTTCTTCGCCTGGGAGAAGATCGGCTTCATAAACAGGTTGGTTTTGTAGACGAACTCGCTCAATTTCTCGATGTAGGCATCAAAATCTTCAATCGGACGCGTCGCCACGCCGGAATCCATCGCCGCCTTGGCTACCGCCGGGGCGATTTTCACAATCAGGCGCGGATCGAAAGGTTTTGGAATGATGTATTCCGGGCCAAAAGAGAGCTCCTGGCCGCCATAGGCCGAAGCCACCACATCGCTCTGCTCTGCCAGCGCCAGATCGGCGATCGCATGCACACAGGCCAGCTTCATCTCTTCGTTAATGGTCGTCGCGCCCACGTCCAGCGCACCACGGAAGATGAACGGGAAGCACAGCACGTTGTTAACCTGGTTCGGGTAGTCGGAACGCCCGGTACAGATAATCGCATCTGGGCGCACCGCTTTAGCCAGAGGCGGCAGGATTTCCGGTTCCGGGTTAGCCAGCGCCATGATCAGCGGATCTCTGGCCATGGTTTTCACCATTTCTGGCGTCAATACGCCTGGGCCGGAACAGCCGAGGAACATATCGGCATTGGGTATGGCATCCCCCAGCGTGCGCTGGCCGTTGTCTTCGATCGCGTAGGCCGCTTTGGTCTCCTCCATATGGGCATCGCGACCTTTGTAGATCACGCCTTTGGAGTCGCAAACGGTAATGTTCTGCTTGCGCAGCCCCAGTGCTACCAACAGGTTCAGGCAGGCAATCGACGCCGCGCCCGCGCCGGAAACCACCAGCCGCACGTCAGAGATATTCTTTTTCACCACCCGCAGGCCGTTCAGCGCTGCGGCGGTGGTGATGATCGCGGTGCCGTGCTGATCGTCGTGGAATACCGGAATTTTCATGCGTTCGCGCAGTTTTTTCTCAATGTAGAAACATTCCGGCGCTTTGATATCTTCCAGGTTAATCCCGCCGAAGGTCGGCTCCAGCGAGGCAATAATGTCGATCAGTTTGTCAGGATCATGCTCATCAACTTCGATATCGAACACGTCAATACCGGAAAACTTCTTAAACAGCACGCCTTTGCCTTCCATCACCGGTTTACCGGCCAACGCACCGATATTCCCCAAGCCCAGCACCGCCGTGCCGTTAGAGATCACCGCCACCAGGTTCCCGCGCGCGGTATATTTGTAAGAGGCGAGCGGATCGGCCGCAATTTCCAAGCAAGGCGCAGCCACGCCTGGCGAATAAGCCAAGGCCAGATCGCGCTGCGTTGCCAGCGGTTTGGTAGGTGATACCTGGATTTTCCCTGGAACAGGAAACTGATGGAAATCAAGAGCACTCTGTTTGAGCTGTTCGTCCATTATGGGTTCCTTTACTTGCTGCTTTTTATGTTGAGGTAAGACGTTAAGGCTGAACCAGTATAGTGAGAGAATCGTCACAAACTTTGAACCGTGCCATAACCTTGATTGAAACTAACAAATAAAAGTTAAAAAGGCATTTCATTGGATGAAAAATCAGCAAAGCTATCCTATTCCCTAAACCGGATTCGCTATCTCACTGAACGCTAGCCATAAAAAAACCCGCGCTATCAGCAACGGGGCTTAAGATTAGCAACCAGAAAGTGCGGTTACTGCGACATATTAAGAATGGTGCGGATATTCAGGGCGCTGGTGGCGATAATATCGATCGCCCCGGTACGCAGCGCGCCCAAGATCGCCATTGCCTTGGTGTTTTCCGACGCAATAGCGATCACGCAAGGGATACGGCGCAGTTCATCGATACTCAGGCCGATAACGCGATCGTTCATTACCGTATCCACATGCTGCCCCTGCGCATTAAAAAAGTCGTAACCGGCGATATCGCCGATCACCCCTTGATTCAGGCTGGCGTCAATAATCTCATGCGGCGTAAACCAACCCAGCTTCACCATATAGCTGTTCTCGTTCATATCGCCAATGCCCACCAACGCCACGTCCGCCTTGCGTGCCCGATCGAGGGTTTCCTTGATGGTGCCATTCTGCATAAAGGCTTCTTTTAGCGCACGGTTCTCGACATAGGCCGGGGCGTACAGCGTTTCGCTGCTGCCACCGAATTTCTTCGCCAGGCGGCGGCTGATATGGTCGGCGTTAATCGCATCACCGGGGCGATGCGTGCCGCCAATGCCACAGATAAACTTGCAGTTTTTCTGCGCCACGCTGCCGATGTGATCGGCAATCGCCGCCACATTGCGCCCCTGCCCGACCGTCAGCACCATGTCGTCTTTCAGGGACATCGCTAAATAGCCCGAAACCAAAGCCGCCACCTGACGCCGCTGCTCTTCTTCGTCCTGATGATCGAGTGCAATCAGCGCACGGCTGATGGGGAAACGCTCCAGCATCTGCTGTTCCAGGCGGGTGCTGAAGACGGGATGGTAGCGCACGGTGATCTCAACAATGCCCTCTTCTTTGGCACGCTTGAGCAAGCGCCCCACCTTGATGCGTGAGATACCGAATTTTTTTGCAATCTCTTCCTGAGTAATTTCGTCCTGATAATAGGCAACGGCAATTTCAGTCAGCAGTTCGTTATCCTGGGTCACTGTGTGTTTTTCCATCCGTTATACGTTTCCCCACGGCAAGTGTGAGCGGTTATCCCCTTGGTCGACCTGCAGTATATACCCAATGGATTTCCAGATGCAGCAAGCCAAGGGGACAGCCATTCACGCACTCACGGTATTTAAGCCTTGTGTGACCTGATCGGCCAATTGACACAACAGCAGGCAGCAGGAAACCGCACCGGCATCCAGCGCACCGCGCGAACGCTCGCCCAACCGGCTGGCGCGGCCAATCTTCGCCACCAGATCGCGCGTGGAATCACGCCCGGCAATTGCCGCCTGCTTCATCTGTGCCAACGCTTCGCTGAAGCTCTCCCCGTGCTGAACCACCTGCTCGAAACGGGCGATCGCCGGGAGTAAGGTATCCATCAGGCACTTGTCGCCAACGCCTGCGCTGCTGATGTCTTGCAGTTCACGCAGGCCATTTTGCAGCATCGCCAGAAATACCCGCTTATCCAGCACGGTTTTATCACGCACGCCGTCGGCCATGCCCATAAACAGGCTGCCATACAGCGGCCCCATTGAACCACCAATTCCTTCCATCAGCGCATCAGAAACCGCATCAAACGCCTGTGCCAAGCTCAACTGCTGGCCCTTGATGGCTTCACCACACATGGCAAAGCCTTTCGCCATATTAATGCCGTGATCTCCATCGCCAATCGCGCCATCAATTTCACTGAGATACTCGCGATTGCTGACGATCACCCGCACCAGGGCGGCCACAATATCGTTGCCGTGCTGTGTCGAAATATGTTCTTCCATGGTTTACTCCACCTGAGTTAAGCCTAATGAATGGGCGGGCATGTCGATTAAGGTTTTCAATTCATCGTCGAGCTTCATTAACGTCAGCGTCACCCCCATCATTTCCAGCGAGGTAAAATAGTTGCCCACATAGCAGCGATGCACCTTCACACCTTGCGCGGTCAGGCGCTTTTCGATCTCGGCATAGTAGATGTACAGTTCCATCACCGGCGTCGCCCCCAGCCCGGAGATCAGCACCACCGCCTCCTGCCCTTTGGCCAGCGGCATATCGTTAAGCACGAAGTCGAGCATCGTCCCGGCCATCGCCGCCGCGGACTGGATCGGCGAAACCTCGATCCCCGGCTCGCCATGGTGACCGATACCGATCTCCATCTTGCCGTCTTCGATATGGAAATTCGGCTTACCCACCGCCGGGATGGTGCAGGAACTGAGGCCAACGCCGATCGAGCGGCAATGATCGATGGCCTTTTGCGCGGCCCCGATGACGCCGTCCAGATCGTAACCTTGCGCCGCAGCGGCTGCGCCGACCTTCCACATCAGGATCTCACCGGCCACGCCACGGCGTTTTTCAATCTCGCTGGCGGGTGCCGAGGCCACATCATCGTTCGCCACCACGGTTTTCACCGCCATACCGGCCGCAGTTGCCTTTTTCATCGCCATTTTGACGTTCATATTATCGCCAGCGTAGTTGCCATACAGGCAGGCAACGCCCGCACCGCTGTCTGCTGCCTTGAATGCGTCAAGAAATGCTCCGGCGGTTGGGGAAGAGAAGATTTCCCCAATCGCTACCGCATCCAGCATGTTTTTGCCGATATAGCCCAGAAACGCCGGTTCATGCCCTGAACCACCGCCGGTGACAATCCCCACTTTGCCCTTAATCGGAGCCGCCGGGTATTTCAGCACCCGCGCATTGTCAGTGGCGGAAAAATAGTTCGGATGAGCCTGCAGATAACCTTGGATGGCGTCCTCCACCACGCGATCGGGATCGTTAATAATTCTGTTCATCGTTGCCTCTCTTGCGGATTATTGAATGGTGTAACCGCCGTCAACCAACAGGTTGGCACCGGTGATCATGCTGGCCGCGTCGCTGGCCAAAAACAGCGCGCTGGCGGCAATGTCCTGTGGTTCGGCAAAGCGCCGCAGCGGGATTTTCTGTTTCATCTGCTCGGCCACTTCGCCCGACCAGGCTTTACGCCCCAATTCGGTTAACACCACCGTGGGAGAGATGGCGTTGACCCGCACGTTGTGCAGCCCCCATTCCAGGGCCAATACCTGAGTTAAGCCGATCACACCGGCCTTGCTGGCGCAGTAAGCCAGGTGATTGGGTAGCGCCACCACACCGGCTTGCGAAGCCAGGTTGATGATGCTGCCGCTCCCCTGACGGAGAAAATAGTGGCCCACCACCTGGCTGGCGAGAAATACGCCTTTGAGGTTGACCGCCATGGTGCGATCCCAGGCTTCTTCCGGCAGTTCTTCTGCCGGGTGCAGCGCGACGATCCCGGCGCTGTTGACCAACACGTCCAGGCGGCCAAAATGGGCTTTCGCCTGTGCAGCGGCCTGCGTTAGCGCAGCTTTGTCGGTCACGTCCGTTACGATACCCAGCGCTGATTCCGCATCAAGTTGCTGAGCAATCTCAACCACCTGCGGCGTGCGATCCAGTAATACCACCCTGGCACCGCTTTGCAGATAACGTTCGGCGATGGCAAAGCCAATGCCTGCCGCGCCCCCGGTGATCAACGCCACTTTGCCTTGCAGGGAAAACTCATTTTTTTCAGTCGACATTATTTGCTCCTTATCCCACGAGTCAGGATATGTTTGCCAAACGGGGGTTACCCTCTTCGGTGGTTGCAGTGCGCTCTTTCGGTAAGGTGACAAACTTCATCAGCACACCGGCGAACAGATAAAGGCCGGTGAAAATCCAGATCACTCCGCTGCTACCCAAGCTGCCGATAAACAAACCAACCACCGCCGGGCCAACGAAGGTACTCAGCCCTGCACCAAGATTGAGGATCGACATAGCAGCGCCTTTATTCTCTGGCGCCAGCGTCGGCATAATCGCCGAAAGCGGTACGAATGCCGCCAAACAGGCACCGAACAGGCCAGCAGCACAGACGGTCAGCAGATAGCTTGGCCCCAGGAAATAGGGTACGTAGTAGAACAGCAGCGTGGTGATCGCACAGCCGATGCAGCCAAACCACATGACGACGTTGCGCCAGCCCAGACCGTCGCTGATGACGCCAAAGATCAGATTGAAGATGATATTGACCGTCCACAGCGCTGCGTACATCTGCAGCCAGTCGGTGCGGCTAAAGCCGATATCCATCATGTACATCGGCATAAACACCACAAAGCCATACGCCGCCGAGGTGTTGATGGTGCGCACAATACCGCCCAGGCCGATTTTCGGGTTCTCAAATGCGATAGTGATGCCTTTCAGCACATAGCTGAAGGAGGCTTTTTCTCGGTTGCCCACTTCGGCATGGCCGGGCGTGCGGTTGAGCATCAATGCGATCATTGCACCCAGTACCACAAAAATTAACGCACTCCACAGGGTGTGGATCTCGCCCAGGTAAGGCAGCATGATGCTGGAGTAGAGCACGCCCAACACGCTCAGACCGCCGCTGTAGACAAACCAGAAGATCCCCACTGCCGATCCCAACCTTTCCGGCGGTGCCTCATAGGCCACCCACACCAGAAAACCATAGGCAAACAGCGGATAACCCAGCCCACGCAGGGCATAGGTCGGCACCATGATCGCCAGGTTATTGCTCGGTAACCCCCACACCAGAAAGCACACCGACCCCAGCAGGAACAGCAGCAGCCCGGCCATCATCACCCGGCGGGCGGTGAAAATCTCTGCCAGCACGCCAGAAAACCAGGCGGCAATCGCCGCAGCAAAACCGTAGACGCTGAACACCAGCGCCGATTCCTGAATAGTTAGCCCTTTGCCGATCAGATAGGGCGAAAGCCAGCCTTGCTCCAGCCCTTCCCCCATCATAAATACCAGCACGCCGGCATAACCGAGCATTAATTTTGGCGAAAGACCAATGCGATGAATCAGTCCATTCCACATAGCACACCTCAGTTTGATATAAAGGTGCAGGCCCCCCCGCACCGGAACGATGCAGGCATTACAGGTTCGGGTTAAGCACCACTTTGATCGAGCCGACGCCGCGTTTCATCATTGCGAAACCTTCGGCAAACTGCTCGAGCGGCAGCGTTTGCGTGACCACGCCTTCGGTGGGCAGATCGCCATTGCGGATACCTTCGATCACCAGCGGGTAACAATAGGGCCCGAGGTGTGAACCCAGTACGTCCAGCTCTTTGCGATCGCTGATAATGCTCCAGTCGACGGTCACCGGATCTTTAAATACCGAGAACTCAACAAAGGTGCCCAGCTTGCGGATCAGCATCAGGCCCTGCTCCACAGATTTTTGCGCGCCGGTGGCTTCAATGTAGATATCGCAGCCGTAGCCTTCGGTCATGCCTTTGACGATGGCCATCACGTCGTCACGCAGCGGGTTCAGCACCACGTCGGCGCCAAACTTTTTCGCCAATGCCAGGCGCTCATCCGACAGATCGAGCACCACCAGTTTGGCCGGGCCGGATTTTTTAATCGCCCCGATCATGCCCAGGCCGAGCGTCCCGGCACCGGCCAGCACCACCACATCACCCAGTTTGATATTGGCGCGCTGCACCGCGTGGAACGAGCAGGCATAAGGTTCGATCAGGATGGCATCTTCGATCGGCATATCCGCAGGCACGTGATAGTTGATGGCTTCTTTGGTGAACTTCATGTATTCCGCCATGCCGCCGTTGACGTTTTTCTGAAAGCCATACAGATCGTGTTTTTCACACATCCAATACTGGCCACGGTTGCAGAAACGGCATTCCCAGCACGGGACGATCTGTTCGGAGATCACCCGGTCGCCCAGGTTAAAACCTTCAACCCCTTCGCCATAGCCCACCACATGGCCGATAAATTCGTGACCGGGGATCATCGGCGCTTTGATATAAGCCGGTTGTTTGTCATCGCCCCAGAAACTGGCGGCCCCTTCAAACGCTTTAACGTCACCGGCACAGATCCCACAGGCTTCGACCTTGATCAGGATCTCTTTCGGGCCAATTTTCGGTACTGCCACTTCCTCCAGGCGGTAATCATGCGGGGCATAAGCCACCACCGCTTTCATAGTTTCAGGAATTCCTTCGGCCATTTTTGCCGGTGTTACGCAGTTCTGACACATAGTTCTCTCCTCTGGTAGGGCTGGTCATTATGATCATTAACACACTAAAAGAACATATGAACACTACTCACTATGCACCAAATTGCCCACCACCAACCTTTCAAACTGTGACAGCGCTCAAAAAGACCTCTAAAAATGACTAAAAGTCCAATTAGTACCTATTTTTTGGTATTTAAGTCACTTTTTATGCCTATAAAGCCAGAGCACAACAAAAACAAAAGAACATTAGTTGAACATTTGATGATCTATAGTTATGGTAACCCCATGACGCGCTACCGAGATCGTCAACCCTATTGCTATCAACCTGGAGATCTTTATGTTGCCTATTGCTATCGGCGCCGATGATGCCGCCATTGAACTGAAGAATGTGATCGTTGCCTGCCTGCAACAGCGCAATATCCCCGTTACCGACTACGCGCCAGAAAACAATGGGCGATCGACCAGCTACCCGGATATTGCCTTTGAGGTCGCACAGGCGATCAAGGATGGCAAACATCAACGTGGGATCCTGCTGTGCGGCACCGGCATTGGTATGTGCATCGTAGCCAACAAAGTACCGGGGATCCGTGCCGCACAGTGTCATGACACCTATTCCGCCCAGCGGGCCCGCAAGAGTAACGATGCGCAGATCATCACTCTGGGTGCACGCGTTATCGGCCCGGAATTGGCGAAGTCGATCGTCGAAGCCTGGCTGGCCTCGGAGTTTGAAGGGGGAGGATCGGCACCCAAAGTGGCAAAGATTGGCTATTACGAGCAGGTTATCGGCCAGCGCTGATCCCGGCTGATTGTTATGATCCATCATAACAATCAGTAAAAGCGCATGTCATTCGTCGGCGTTATCAGGCACTGTGATTGCTTATATGAAAATTATTCTCATTTACTCACATTGAGCAAGGAGCTTATCGATGAACCAGTTAGACGCACTCAAGCAGTTAACCGTCGTAGTCGCCGACAGTGGCGACATCGAATCAATCCGCCAGTTCGAGCCCCAGGATGCCACCACTAACCCTTCACTGATCCTGAAAGCCGCTGCGCTGCCACAATATAGGCCACTGATCGTCGAGGCGCTCAACTACGCCCGCCAGCAGGGTGGCAGTAAAGAAACCCAGTTGATCAATGCCAGCGATAAGCTGGCGGTCAATATTGGCGTAGAAATCCTGAAAAGCGTGCCGGGCCGTATCTCTACCGAGGTGGATGCTCGTTTGTCGTTCGATCGCGGCATGTGCGTGGCCAAGGCACGCAAGCTGATTGGGATGTATCAGGCGCAAGGGATCGCGAAATCGCGCATTCTGATCAAGCTGGCCGCCACCTGGGAAGGGATCAAAGCAGCTGAAGAGCTGGAAAAAGAGGGAATCAACACCAACCTGACGCTGCTGTTTTCCTTTGCTCAGGCCCGTGCCTGCGCCGAAGCGGGCGTGTTCCTGATCTCCCCGTTTGTTGGCCGTATCTATGACTGGTATCAGGCCAAACAGCCAATGACGGACTACGATGCAGAGCAGGATCCTGGGGTAAAATCGGTCCGTGCGATTTATGAATACTACAAACAGCATCGCTACCAGACGGTGATCATGGGGGCCAGCTTCCGTAAGGTTGAACAGATTCTGGCGCTGGCGGGCTGCGATCGTTTAACCATTGCCCCCAATCTGCTAGAACAGCTGAAGCAAAGCGATCGGCCGATTGAACGCCAACTAACGCCATCGGTCGAAGCCTTCCACCAACCCTCTCCGCTAGCCGAAGCCGAGTTCCGCTGGTTGCATAATCAGGATGCGATGGCGGTAGAGAAACTGGCCGAAGGCATCCGGCTGTTCGCCGTTGACCAGCAGAAGCTGGAAGATATGTTGGTGGCTGAACTGTAATTCCAGCCCGGCGGCGCTACAGGCAATCGGCAAAGTGCGTATTCAGTAGGGCAAGCATGTTGCGTTTACGCCGAAACTCCGTGGCTAATTGAGCCACGGAGCTATTGAAATCGTTCAATGGATGCTGGTTTGCCTTGAGCTGCGCCTGTAGATGCAATAATAGCTGCGTTGCCTGTTCATACGACGAAGCGCTGGTTTGTTCGATCAACCCTTTCACTACCGGCAGATAAAATGCCAGCGTTTCCGCCGGTTGATCGGCAATGTATAAATTGGCCAGTTGCAGTATTTGCGTTCGTGATCCTGCTCCAGCACTGACACAGACTTTCGCTTTTTCAAGCTGGTTTTGTTCGAGATAAAACTGTAATAACTCATTCTGTAAGCGTGGAGCGCTTTGCAATATCTGCTCTACTTTATTTAAAAGCGCGGGTTCCGGCTGCCCGAGCTCCTCATATACGGTGAGTAAATACTGGTATTCACTATAGCTGGGGCGGTGTTCAAAGCTGCGCCATGCGGCATTCCACGCCTGCTGGTTTTCGCCAAGTGCTATCTTTACCCTCACCTCTTGGTGGAGACAGGCTATTTGGTCGTTGTGGGTGGCGATTTTTTTCGCTTCGAGCAACCAGTCTTCCGCATCGAGCTCTTCCTGGTGTTCAAGGTAGAACTTACTGAGTTCCAG
>JBAQHZ010000345.1:0-23726 GCA_049288585.1 Chania sp. | reverse complement strand
GGTCTATCAAATTTGTGCTTTCTTGCCGTTAATCGGGATTATTACCGCATTACTGCCAAATGTAGATCACAAGCAGCATTAACCCGCTTATAACCAGAATGAAATGGTTTACTCATTCGGGTTATTCTCTCTTTAACCCCACATTATTTGCATTATTAGACCTAAAATTGCCTATTTGGTATGAAAAAAGTGAAATTCTCTGCTTTTTTACATAAATGATAAAATTAGCTAAACACGAATAAGGCAAATGCAATAAACTCAATGGCTCTTTGCGCAAAATGAATGCAATTTACTACTAGAAGGAGTCTGGATGCACAACTCAACACCCTTGATCACCACGATTGTCGGAGGATTAGTACTCGCTTTCCTCTTTGGTATGCTGGCAAACCGCCTGCGCATCTCTCCTCTGGTAGGCTATCTGGCCGCAGGCGTGCTCGCTGGCCCGTTTACCCCAGGTTTTGTTGCCGATACCTCTCTGGCGCCTGAACTGGCAGAAATCGGCGTGATCCTTCTGATGTTCGGTGTTGGCCTCCACTTCTCTCTTAAAGATCTTCTCGCCGTAAAATCGATCGCCATACCCGGTGCCATCGCACAAATTACCGTGGCCACCTTGTTGGGCATGGGCTTGTCGAAACTGATGGGTTGGGATCTGGTTTCCGGCCTGGTATTCGGTCTGTGTTTGTCTACCGCCAGTACCGTGGTGCTGCTGCGGGCGCTGGAAGAGCGGCAACTGATTGACAGCCAGCGCGGGCAAATCGCTATCGGTTGGTTGATCGTCGAAGATTTGGCCATGGTGTTGGCACTGGTTCTGCTGCCCGCCTTCGCCAACATGATCAGCAGCGAGAATACCAGCTCCACACAGTTGCTGACTGAACTGGCCATCACCATCGGTAAAGTGATTGCCTTTATCGCACTGATGATCGTGGTTGGCCGCCGTTTGGTACCGTGGATCCTGGCTAAAACCGCCAGTACCGGTTCACGCGAGCTGTTTACGCTGGCGGTGCTGGCGTTGGCCTTGGGGATTGCTTACGGTGCCGTTGGCCTGTTTGATGTCTCATTTGCACTGGGTGCTTTCTTTGCGGGCATGGTATTGAACGAATCGGAACTGAGCCACCGGGCGGCTCACGATACGCTGCC
This sequence comes from Chania sp., assembly GCA_049288585.1. Classification (GTDB taxonomy): domain Bacteria; phylum Pseudomonadota; class Gammaproteobacteria; order Enterobacterales; family Enterobacteriaceae; genus Chania. The sequence continues at coordinate 22,589 of JBAQHZ010000345.1, read as the reverse complement.
GCTGCGCGACGCCTTTGCGGTGCTGTTCTTTGTCTCTGTCGGGATGCTGTTTGATCCGATGATTCTGCTCCACGAACCCTTGGCGGTGCTGGCCACGCTGGCGATTATCGTGTTCGGTAAATCAGTGGCGGCATTCCTGCTGGTAAAAATGTTCGGCCACTCCAAGCGCACCGCGTTGACGATTTCCGCCAGTCTGGCGCAGATCGGCGAGTTTGCCTTTATTCTTGCCGGGTTGGGGATGACCCTCGGCCTGATGGATCAGCACAGCCGTAATCTGGTGCTGGCCGGGGCGATTCTGTCGATTATGCTCAATCCATTGCTGTTTACCTTGCTGGAGCGCTATCTGGCAAAAACCGAAACCATAGAAGATCAGACCCTGGAAGAGGCGGTAGAAGAAGAGAAACAGATCCCGGTGGATATGTGTAACCATGCGCTGATCGTCGGTTCTGGCAGCGTTGGCAGCCTGCTGGGAGCCAAACTCGCCAGGGCCGGTATTCCACTGGTGGTGGTTGAAAACTCACGCACGCGGGTTGAGGCGTTGCGTGAACAGGGCGTCAAAGTGGTACTGGGTAATGCGGCCAATCCAGAAGTGATGGATCTAGCGCGGCTGGACTGCGCACGTTGGCTGCTGTTGACCATTCCAAACAGTTACGAAGCCGGTGAGATCGTGGCCTCTGCTCGCGCCAAACGGCCAAATATCGAGATCATTGTCCGTGCTCACTATGATGACGAAATCTCGTACCTCTCTGAACATGGGGCGGATCAGATAGTGATGGGTGAGCGCGAGATTGCCAACAGCATGCTGAATAGCCTCAAGCTGGAGACGCTGTCGGAAGAAGAGAAAATGGGCGCTTGCCCGATTTGATACCGATATACCCTAAATAATTCGAGTTGCAGGAAGGCGGCAAGTGAGTGAGTCCCCAGGAGCATAGACAACTATGTGACTGGGGTGAGCAAACGCAGCCAACGCACATGCAACTTGAAGTATGACGGGTATAAACTGACAGGAGCGCCAGAACAGCGCTCCTGCTATTTCCTGTTACCTTTCCCAATAAGACTCTTCCAGGCTGTCTTCCCGCTCAGGCAAGCCGCGCGTCAGGCGCGGTGAATGCTGATTAAGCACCTGATAGCTGACGCGGTTGGCGTATTTACACACCTGCGCTAAAGACGAATAGGTCAGGTAACTGCGCATGTGCTTGCTGGAGTTCGGCACGTTGTTGCGGTGATAACCGTTAGCCGCAATATCATGCAGTAAGGCAGACAGCGCCGCGTCGCCAGCACCGTTGGTATTCATGATTTTTTCCGGGCCGCCCATATAGGGCGCAATATGCGAATAGATGCGCAGCGGGTTTTCGCAGCTCGCACGGCGCATGCCACGGCTGAATTCATAACGGTTGAACTCGGCAATCTGCCCCGGCAGCAGCGGATGCTGGGTTTCACGCTTGTTGGCTTCCTCAGTATAGCCTGCCATATACAAGCCGCTCGGCCCGGCGGTACACAGCACCAGATCCACCCAATCGAGCGCCATATCCGCCGCCATTAGCGGATCGCTAAGCCCGGTCAACTCCAGCGCTTCGTCCTCGTTCATCGCCAGAATGGAGACGTGCTCGTTGAGAAAATCGCGCCACCACTGCGGGTTGTCGGCAATTACATATTTGGTGCCAAGCGTCAGCACCACTGGCACATCGTGCTTTTTGGCATATTCAATCGCTTGCATGGTGGCGGCAGGCATCGGCTCGCCCGGCTTGCAGCGCACCAGATAAGAGGTCAGCACCAATGCCGAAGCCCCGGCAATCACCTCTTCAGGAATACTCTCCGGTCGCAACTGGTTCATCTGCCCCGGGCTGATGGCGAAGGTGCGCTCACCGCTTTCAGTGATCAGCGTGAAGCAGCGGCCAATCGCATTATCCACCGCTTGCAGGTAGTTGAGATCGGTACGGCTGGAGGTGTTACACAGATAACGGTAGGCATAGCTGCCAATCTTGATATTGCTGCACATCACGCCCAGCAGGATCGAACGATCGTCCGCCAGCACCGAATAATTGTGCAAGGTATTGCCGATCGTCCCACCGGCAAACTGGTGGGTGATCAGGTTGTTGTCCAGCAGTTCCTGATACAGAGCTTCGGCAATGTCATCTTCAATCACCAGTGAATGGCCAAGACTCAGGCCATAGCGTGCAACAAACGCATCATCCACTTTCGCTTCGATATCCACCAACGTCTGGTCAATGCCGACGATATAAGAGGTGCCGATTTCATTTTCTGGCTGCGCCTGCTGCAATAACGGATCGCGAGCGTTAACCGGGAAATAGTGTTTTGATTTACGTTTACCAGGAAATTTCATGTGATTGGCGGAGTTGGCTGTGAACGGGCAGGAATATTAGCATATTCCTGCCTAATTGATTAAAACCGCTGTGCCACCAGTTGCTGCATCATATCAATATGCGCGGAATCGTCATTCAGCGCAGAGATGTATTCGAACTTTTCACCGCCAGCCTCAAGGAAGATTTCCCGATTCTGCTCTTTGATCTCCTCCAGCGTTTCCAGGCAGTCTGCCGAAAAACCGGGGCAAATCAGTTGAATGTGCTTCACTCCCTGGGCAGGCAAACCTTTCAGGGTTTCATCGGTGTAAGGGGTTAACCACGGCTCACGGCCAAAGCGCGATTGGTAAGTCAGCATCACCCGATCCGCCGCCAACGGCAACGTGGCCGCCAGCGCTCGGTAGGTGTCTTCACAACGCTGCGGATAATCATCCCCTAAACGCGCATAACGCTTGGGAATGCCGTGGAATGACATGATCAGGCGATCGGGCTGGCCGTGCTCGGCCAAAGAACGCTCGACGCTTTGCTGTAATGCAGCAATATAGGCAGGATGTTCGGCGTAATCGCGGATAAAACCGATCGATGGCAGACGGCGATAACCTTTGAGCACCCGCGCAACGCCATCCCATACCGCCGCGCTGGTCGAGCAGGAGTATTGCGGATAGAGTGGCAGCACCACCAGATTGGTTACACCCTGCGCCAGCAGATTGTCGATCGCCTGCGCCAGGCTCGGTGAACCGTAGCTCATCCCCAGTTCTACCGGCGTGTTCGGCATGCGTGCCGCCAACGCCTGCTGCTGGCGGCGGCTGTAAACCAACAACGGTGAGCCTTCGTCCATCCATACGGATTGGTACAACTTGGCTACGCGCGGCGAGCGCAGCGGCAAAATGACCCCGTTCAGAATCGGCCACCAGAGCAGCGGTGACAGATCGACCACGCGGCCATCGCTGAGGAACTCTTTCAGATAGCGTTTGACCGCTCGCGGGGTTGGGGCATCGGGCGTGCCCAAGTTCACCAGCAATACCCCGTGTTTTTCTTGCTTCATTACAGTTCCCTTTTCCGGCCTGGCTAATACGCTGTTATTAGACGTGATTAATGGCGTAATGCTTGTCAGTTAAGGCTAACCCGTTCCCTCTACCTTAGGAAGAGGATGGGGGAAGATCACCGAATTAGGGCCCCTCACCCCGGCCATCTCCCGCAGGGAGAGAGGGGCGACACGTTTAGCACCTGCTGCATAATTATGCGATTCTGCGCTTAACTGACTGATATAAGAGTAATGACAGCTATTGTAGCGGAAAAGTGCTGAGCCGGAACCGATATCAGCAACAGGTATTCCCGCTGCGGCTTACTTCTGCGCCAGTTGCCATACCGCAGCCACGTTGCGCGCGGTCACTTCCAGATTGCGCGCCGCACCCGCCAACGCCTCTTCCAGAGTCACAATGCGATCCAGCACTGAGAAAGCAGCATCAATACCGTGCTGGTGCACCACCTGATAATCCGCCGCCAAACTGCCAGCGATGCCGATCACCGGCAGTTGGTGGCGCTTTGCCACCCGCGCTACGCCGATCGGCGTTTTGCCGTGAATCGATTGGCTGTCGAGCCGCCCTTCGCCGGTGATCACCAGATCCGCATCGCGCAAAGCCTCTTCCAGTTGCAGCGTTTCGATCACGATCTCAATCCCCGGCCGCAGTTGGGCGGCAAGAAAGCCGATCAATGCCGCGCCCATGCCCCCGGCTGCGCCAGCGCCTGCTACATTGAGTACCGCACGCCCGGTAACTTGCTCCAACAGCGTACCGTAGTGATGCAGCGCGTTATCCAGTTCCTGAACCATCGCTGGCGTTGCCCCTTTCTGCGGGCCAAACACCGCCGAAGCGCCCTTCTCACCGCACAACGGGTTATCCACGTCGCAAGCCACGGTGATCTTGACCTGTTGTAAACGCGGATCCAGTTGGCTGAGATCGAGATGTGCCAACTGCGCCAACGCTGCGCCACCCGGTTGCAGCGGCTGATGATTTTTGTCCAGCAGCTTGGCCCCAAGCGCCTGCATCATACCCGCGCCGCCATCATTGGTTGCGCTACCGCCGATCCCCAGAATGATCGATTTCACCCCGCGTTCCAGCGCGGCCAGGATCAGTTCACCGGTGCCATAACTGGTAGTGATACGCGGGTCACGCTCATTACTCGCGGCCAAGTGCAGCCCGGACGCGGCGGCCATTTCGATCACCGCTGTCTCGCCATCCCCCAACAGGCCATAAAAGGCCGCTACCGGTTTACCCAAGGGGCCGGTGGCGCTGACCGTAACGATTTCACCGCCGGTGGCGGCCACCATGGAATCCACCGTCCCTTCACCACCATCCGCCATCGGCAGCAATACATACTGCACATCGGGGAATATCTGGCGAAAACCACGCTCTATGGCATGCGCCACTTCCAGCGCACTCAGGCTTTCTTTAAATGAGTCGGGTGCTATCACCACTTTTTTCAGCATTGTCATCTTAAATTCCTTAGCCTGCGAGATTGAATACGCCGAACATCAGCGCCGAAACGGTAGCAATGGTGAAGCCCACCAGCGTTTCATAAGGTAATAGCTTCAGCCGTTCATGCACGGCCATGTTGACGCTCCCGCCGGTGGCGTGGAAGAAGCTGCCGTGCGGCAGGTGATCAAGCACGGTTGCGCCCGCATGGATCATTGCCGCCCCGGCTAACCCGCTGACGCCCAGTTCGAGCAATGTGCTGCTGAACACGCTGGAAGCGACGGCAGTACCCGCCGTGGTAGACGCGGTGGCCATGGACATCAGTGCACCAGAAAGCGGAGCCAGCAGCCAGGCAGGCATGCCGGTGTGGGTCAGGCCACTGATCAGAACGTCTTTTAATCCTGAGTTCGCAATGATCCCAGCTAGGGTGCCGGTGCCGAGCAGCATAATCGCCACCGGAGCCATACGGCTGAGGCCCGAGATCATGAACTTGTTGCTATCACGGATGCGCCCCATCAGTAGCGCCCCCATCAGGCCGCCCACCGGCAAGGCGATTAGCGGATCTACGGCAATACCGGCAATCGGACGCAATGACAGCAGCAGAATGGCGATCAAAGGCGCGCTGATCGCAGCGGCAAAACCAGGGCGAGCCCCTTCAGCCTGAATGGTCAACTCTCCTGCACTGACCATGCTGCCCTTATTGCTCAGGCGTTTGGCCAGCAGATAAGCCACCACCAAACCGCATAAACCGGGGACGATCCCGGCCATCATCACCGAGGTGAGGGGCACGTTGAAATTCTCGGCGGCGGCAATGGTGTTAGGATTGGGTGACATAACGTTGCCCGCTTTGCCACCGCCGATCATCGCCAGCAGAATGGCCACACGGGAGATCCCGGCTTTTTGCGCGATAGACAGGGCGATCGGTGCCACGGTGATCACCGCCACATCGATAAATACTCCGACGGCGGTAAGAATCAAGGTTGCCACCGCCAAGGCCAGTAAAGCGCGGGTTTCCCCCACTTTACGCACAATGGTTTCCGCAATGGTGTGTGCCGCACCAGATTCAATCAAGACGCCAGCCAGCACACCGGCGGCCAGAATGCGCATCACCGCATTGGTGATACCCTGTGCACCGGTGATCATCAGCGTGACGGTTTGTACCAGATCGGCACCGCCGCACAAGCCGCCCGCCAGCGCCCCGGCGATCATGCCATAAGCCGGTGGAACCTTACGTAAAATCAGTACGATGGCGACAGTTAACGCCACCAGCGCGCCTAAAGTGGATACCGTTGTCATTATTATTCTCCCTGTGGTTGGTGTGCCTGCCAACTTAACGCCAGCACTGCGTTTTAGCCTGAGAGAAAACAACAAAAAAACCGGTCAAAAGGGAAGGAAAATTGTGGGTTAATACAGTTCAGTCATTAATCAGCATACCGATATACAACTGCAAATTATCGCCTAAGTTATTAATGTTTAAACCTGTTATTGCCTCTATCTTTTGCAGGCGATAACGTAGCGTATTCACATGAATATGCAGCTGAAGCGCAGCCTGCGTCTGATCACAATTCAGGTAAAAGTATTGGCGGAGCGTATTACGCAGCACGCCTTTCTCGTCCTTTTCACTCAGCACCGCCCAGGGCCGTGACAGCTCTTGTGCGCGCCAGTCCTCTCCCATATCACACAACAGCGAAGGCAATGGGTAATCCTGATAGAACAAGGTCTTATGGCGTAACTTCAACCGGCGTGCCATCACCTGAGTTGCCCGTGCAGTCAGGTTGGAACGCTGTAACCCTTCCTGGCCCGCGAAATAACCGCCGATAATTAGCCTGACGCGAAAGCGGTCTTGTAGCTGATTCAGCAGTTGCTGCGCCTGGCGACGCTCCTGCTTCAGGCTCCATTCCCCTTGCTGCAGCATGGCAGGCCGCAGCAGCACCAACTCATTGAAGCGCGTCATGACCATCAACGCCTCACGCTGGGTACTTTCCAATTCGGTCAGTAAATCACGTAACAACTGCGGTTGCTGATCGTATAACTCGACAATCCACACCAGCCGTGGCTGCTGTAAATCCAACCCCAGATAAGCGGCCATGGATTCCAACGAGCCAGGCTCAGCATGCGGTTGTAGCAGTTGATGCGCCAGCTCCTCACGGTAACGCCGCTCCCACTGATGCTGCCCCAGCAACGCCGCCTGTTCCACCATCAGTTCAGCCGCCATTTTCACCAGTTCGGCATAGGCACGGACCTCCTGCGGATCGCCAGAAATGCCAATCACCCCAACGAGTTGCTGACGAAAGCTAAACGGCAGGTTGATGCCGGGTTTTACCCCTTTCAGATGAGCTGCCGTCGCCGTATCTATTTCAACCACACGATTTTCCGTTAGCGCCAGCACCGCGCCTTCGTGGCGCTGATACAGCCGTGCCGGATCGCCCGAGGCAATAATCACGCCGTTGCTGTCCATCACGTTGACTGAATGATGAATTATGCCCATCGCACGTTGCACAATCTGCCGAGCTGTGGCCTCTTCCAGAAAACTTGTCTGCCTGAGCATGCGTTTTTCATGTCCGGTAATATGGGTATGCAAAAAAAACGCCGAGCGTCAGGCCCGGCGTTCTAAAACAGCAATAAAACCGATTAGCCCAGAATGTTCGCCAGCTCAGCGCTCACTTCGGTCACTTTACGTGTGCCATCGATTTTGTGGTAAGCAGTATTGCCCGCATCGGCTTCTTGATGATAGTAAGACACCAGCGGCGCGGTCATCTGATGGTATTCCACCAAACGCTTACGCACGGTCTCTTCCTGATCGTCTTTACGGGTGGTCAGTTCTTCGCCAGTGGCGTCGTCCTTGCCTTCCACCTGCGGCGGATTGAATTTGATGTGATACACGCGGCCAGATGGCGCATGCACGCGGCGACCAACGATACGATCGACGATCAGTTCGTCCGGTACGTCAAACTCCAGCACGTAATCCACTTTGATGCCGGCTTCTTTCATCGCGTCTGCCTGTGGAATGGTGCGCGGGAAACCGTCCAGCAGGAAACCGTTACGGCAGTCTTCCTGAGTGATGCGCTCTTTAACCAACGCAATCACCAGTTCATCGGTAACCAACTTGCCGGCGTCCATAATTTCTTTCGCCTGCTTGCCCAGTTCAGAGCCGGCCTTCACGGCTGCGCGCAACATATCACCGGTGGAAATTTGCGGAATACCGTATTTCTCCATGATGAATTGAGCCTGAGTACCTTTACCTGCGCCCGGAGCGCCCAGCAGTATGATACGCATTGCGTAAATCCCCTTGCTATGTAGTTTTTATAAAATTGCGAAAACACTCAACCATACCATTTACAAGGGTGCTGGCTCAAGGTAGCGAGAGGAGATCGAGGGTGGAAAAACGCGGCTGAAACGAGGCAAGAGAAAAAGAGGAGCGAAAAATACGCCCCTAACCGCTGGGTTAAGGGCGTAGGTGTTATCAATTACGCAGACAACAGCTTGTTCATCCGGCGGATAAACTGGTTTGGATCTTCCAGCGTACCGCGCTCTGCCAGCAGGGCCTGATCCAGCAGCAGATCGATCCATTCGGCAAATTGCTCGTTATCGCCCACGTCAGAGGCGCGTTTGACCAGCGCATGCTCCGGGTTCAGTTCAAAGATATACTTCACTTCCGGTGCTGCCTGGCCCGCTGCGGCGAACAGTTTCGCCATCTGGGTGCTCATTTCATCGGCATCGGTGGTGACGATGGCCGGTGTATCGGTCAGGCGATGCGTCAGCCGCACGTCTTTCACCCGCTCACCCAGCAACGTTTTCACCCGCTCGATAAACGGCTCAAGCTGCTTCTCGGCTTCTTTCTGCTCTTCGGTTTCATCCGCCAGTTTATCCAGCGCTTCATCCGCTTTGCTGACCGATTGGAACACTTTACCGTCGAATTCGGTCAGGTAGCTCATCATCCACTCGTCAATGCGATCGGAGAGCAGCAGCACTTCAATGCCTTTCTTGCGGAACAGCTCCAGGTGCGGGCTGCTCTTGGCGGCGGCGTAGCTGTCGGCGGTGATGTAGTAGATCTTGTCCTGGCCTTCGGTCATGCGGCCGACATACTCTTCCAGCGATACGCTTTGCGCCGAGCTGTCGTTATGGGTAGTGGCAAAGCGCAGCAGCTTGGCGATGGCTTCTTTGTTGCTGCCATCTTCCGCCGGGCCCTCTTTCAGCACCAGACCGAACTGCTGCCAGAACTTCTGGTAGCCTTCCGCATCGTCTTTCGCCAGCTTGTCCAGCATCTGCAATACGCGTTTGGTTAACGCGCCGCGCAGGCTTTGAGTTACGCGGTTATCCTGCAAAATTTCGCGGGAAACGTTCAGCGGCAGATCGTTGGAATCGATCAGTCCACGCACAAAACGCAGGTAGTTCGGCATGAACTGCTCGGCGTCATCCATGATGAACACGCGCTGTACGTACAGCTTCAGGCCGTGCTTGTGATCGCGGTTCCACATGTCCCATGGCGCCTGCGCAGGGATGTACAGCAGGCTGGTGTACTCCTGTTTGCCTTCCACACGGTTGTGGCTCCAGCTCAGCGGATCGGTGAAATCATGGGAAATGTGTTTATAAAACTCTTTGTACTCTTCGTCGGTAACGTCTGATTTGCTGCGAGTCCACAGGGCCTGCGCCTTGTTGATTTTCTCCCAGGTGACGGTATCGTCTTCTTCATTCTTGGTTTCGATCTCTACCGGCAGTGCGATGTGATCGGAGTATTTACCGATCACCGAACGCAGACGCCAGCCGTCGAGATATTCATCTTCGCCTTCGCGCAGGTGCAGGGTAATTTCGGTACCGCGATCGGCTTTGCTGATGTCGGCGATGGTGTAATCACCTTCACCCGCAGACTCCCAGAACACGCCTTCATCGGCCGCCGCACCAGCCGCGCGGGTGCGCACGGTGACTTTATCGGCCACGATGAACGCCGAATAGAAACCGACGCCGAACTGGCCGATCAACTGGCTGTCTTTCGCCTGATCGGAACCGATCGACTCCAGGAACGCTTTGGTGCCAGATTTGGCAATAGTTCCCAGGTTTTCAATCACTTCTTCGCGGTTCATCCCAATGCCGTTATCGACAATGGTCAGCGTGCGCTTCTCTTTGTCGAAGGAGAGGCGCACGCGCAGTTCACCATCACCCTCATACAGATCTGGGGTGGAAAGTGCACGGAAACGCAGCTTGTCGGCGGCGTCGGAAGCGTTGGAGATCAACTCTCGCAGGAAAATTTCTTTATTGGAGTACAGCGAATGAATCATCAAATGCAGTAGCTGTTTTACTTCAGACTGGAACCCACGGGTTTCTTGACCTTTCATACTCATTGATTACCTCAATAGCCGATAATGTTATACCCAATGAATTTCAAGTTGTGGCTAGGCGACCAACTCGTGAGTCCCCAGGAGCTTAGAACAACTAAGTGACTGGGGCTAACGAGTGCAGTCAACAACGCCACGGCTTGAAAGGCGAAGGGTATATGACCAAATTAGAACAATGAAGGTAAAGTGGGGTCAACCCTGAGGTTTTTCAAGCGACTGGCGGGGGAATTTTTGCGAAACGATGGCGGGGCAGCGGCCTGCCCCGCAGAAAACATCAGAACTTGATCGCGTGGCGACCGGCCAGGGAATGCGACAGCGTGGTGCCATCAACCATCTCCAGCTCACCGCCCACCGGCACGCCGTGGGCAATGCGGCTGGCCAGAATGCCATATTGGCCGCACATTTCAGCGATGTAGTTCGCCGTGGCATCCCCTTCCACCGTCGGGTTGGTGGCGAGGATCACTTCGGTAATGGTTTCCTTTTCCAGCCGTTGCTCCAGCCGATCCAGGCCGATATCGCCAGGCCCGATACCGTCCATCGGCGACAGATGGCCCATCAGCACAAAGTAGCGCCCGGCGAACTGCCCGGTCTGCTCAATGGCATGAATATCCGCTGGGCTTTCCACCACGCAGATCTGGCCGTTTTGCTGCCGACGCGGATTGTTGCAGATGGTGCAGGTGTCCTGCTCGGTAAAGGTGCGGCAATCGGCGCAGTGGCCAATCTCCGACATCGCACGGGTCAACGCCTGTGCCAGGCGCATACCGCCGCTGCGATCGCGCTGCAACAGCTGAAACGCCATGCGCTGCGCCGACTTCGGGCCAACGCCCGGCAGGCAGCGCAATGCCTCCATCAATGATTCAAGCAGCGGACTGGTTTGCATCAGAACGGCATCTTAAAGCCAGGTGGCAACTGCATACCGTTGGAAACGGACGCCATCTTCTCTTTCTGGGTTTCTTCGATGCGGCGCGCCGCGTCGTTGAACGCCGCAGCGATCAGATCTTCCAGCATCTCTTTGTCGTCTTCCATCAGGCTTTGATCGATTTCCACGCGGCGGCAGTTGTGTGCGCCGTTGATGGTCACTTTCACCAGGCCAGCTCCGGATTCGCCCGTCACTTCCAATTTGGCGACTTCTTCCTGCATCTGCTGCATTTTTTCTTGCATTTGCTGGGCTTGCTTCATCAGGTTACCCAGACCGCCTTTACCAAACATAGTCGTCTCTCACATAGCATTGGCCGCGCACGGTGCGCCGCGTTAAATAGGGCGGATACTGTCTTCATCCAGATCTGCGTCGAAGAATCGGCGCAGCGTCTGAATATGGGTATCCGCGATAATGGACTGGCGAGCCTGCGCCAGTTTTTCTTCATAAATGGCTTGCCGCCACTCCAGCGGAGTCCGCTCCGCCGGATTATCGTCTTCCACCACGATGAGTTCAACCGGGCTGCCATACAGCGCGCCGAGCGCATCAGCCAGCGTCTTCTGCGCCGAAGGCGAATTCAGATGACGCTGCGAAGACCGCAGGTGGAGACAAATTCTGCCTGGTTCCAACGCTTCTTTAAAGGCGTTCAACGCCAGTTGCTGGACCAGTTTCGGTATTTGTAACCGATCAACTTCCGCCGCCCAGGCGTCACGCGCAATCGCCTCAACCACCAGTTTAGCTGACAGCTCGGGCGTTTTTTCATGCTCAAGCGCCGTGCGTAGTGCTTTTGGGGTAGCCAATGGCTCAGGGGCGGCTTCCGGTTCCATCTGCGCACGCCAGCGATAGGCTTCCGGCTTGGCAGGTTTTTCCTCCACCGACTTATCCGCCTGACGCTTCTGGCTGCGCTCAGTCACGGAAGCTAACCGCTCCAGTGCTGAGTTTGCCGACCGCGCTGTTCCAGGCGCAGCCGGCTCATTCTTTTTTGGTGTGGATGCCCCCTGTTGCCGCAGCAACTGGGTTCGCGCTTTCAGAAGTTGCGCGGTGGCATCGGGTAAACTCGTTGGTTGATTATTCTGTGGCGCTGCCGCCTGCCCTAAGGGTGGCGGCGCGTCCTGAAACTGTGGCGGCGGTGCAGGTGCTATCTGGCTTTGCGGTTGCACCATGGGAACCTGTTGCACCATGGCGACCGGCTCAGGGATCACGGCTTTCGGGTGAAATGCCAGCGCACGCAGCAGGGTCATCTCAACGCCCATACGGCGATCCGGCGCGTAGGCCAGCTCTTTACGCCCGACCAGCAGGACTTGGTAATAAAGCTGGAGATCTGCCGGTGGCAAAGTGCGCGCTAATTCACGCAAACGCTGTTCAATGGCGGCGTAGTGGTTATCCAGCGCGGTAGGCAGCAACTGAATCATCGCAATGCGGTGCAGCAAGGCCAGCGTTTCTACCAGCAGGGTTTCCCAATCGACGCCGCGTGACGCGGCCTGAGCCACCTGCGCCATCACTTTTTCACCGTCAGCGCTGACCAAAGCTTCAAGAATCGCCAGCGGTTGCTCATCGTCCAACGTGCCAAGCATCTGGCTGACGGTAACGGTAGTCACCTGCCCTTGCCCCATGGAAATCGCCTGATCGGTCAGGCTGAGGGCATCACGCATACTGCCATCGGCAGCGCGCGCCAGAAGTTGCAGCGCTCGGGCGTCGCTGGTGACGTGCTCCGCCTGCAGGATGGTTTCCAGTTGAGTACGGATCTGCTCAACGTCCATCGCCTTCAGGTGAAATTGCAGGCAACGCGAAAGAATAGTCACCGGCAGTTTCTGCGGATCGGTGGTCGCCAGCAGGAATTTGACGTGCGAAGGCGGCTCTTCCAGCGTTTTCAACAGCGCATTGAAGCTGTGACGCGAGAGCATGTGCACTTCATCGATCAGGTAAACCTTGAAACGGCCACGCGCCGGGGCATATTGCACGTTATCCAGCAGATCGCGGGTATCTTCCACCTTGGTTCGGGATGCCGCATCGATCTCGATCAGATCGACAAAGCGCCCCTGTTCAATCTCGCGGCAGTTATCACATTGGCCACAAGGGGTGGCGGTGATGCCGGTTTCACAGTTCAGGCCTTTGGCCAACAGGCGGGCGATGGAGGTTTTGCCCACGCCACGCGTGCCCGAGAACAGATAGGCGTGATGGATGCGCCCCAAAGAGAGGCCATTAGCCAGCGCCGTCAGGACATGTTCCTGTCCGACAACATCTGCAAACGTTTGAGGGCGCCACTTACGGGCTAGAACCTGATAGCTCATTGATACCGGAGAAGTCGAGTGGTCTGGAGGGCCATGCTAACACAGCCCCGCGGCGTTCCGCGAGGCCGTTATGGTAATGCCGATCCGCTGCTGCCGATCAGTGTCCTGCAAAGTTGACCAGGCAGTAGCAATCAATGCCGAGGCCATTCAGGCGCGTTTCACCACCGAGTTCCGGCAGGTTGATAATAAACGCCGCGTCTTTCACTTTACCACCCAAGCGGCGGATCAGCGTTGCGGTGGCTTCGATGGTGCCGCCCGTCGCCAACAGATCGTCCACCACCAGCACTTTATCGCCTGCAGTAATGGCATCGGTATGGATCTCCAACCGGTCGGTGCCGTATTCCAGCTCATAACTTTCGCTGAGGGTCGCACGCGGCAATTTGCCCGGTTTGCGAACCGGCACAAAACCAATGCCCAACGCCAGCGCCACCGGAGCACCAAACAAGAAACCACGCGCCTCAGTACCCACCACCTTGGTAAAGCCCGCCTCGCGGTAGCGCTCAACCAGCAGTTCGATGCTGGCAGCGTAAGCCAGCGGGTTTTCCAACAGGCTGGTCACATCACGAAACAGAATGCCCGGCTTCGGATAGTCGGGGATGGTTTTGATACTGTCTTTAATAAACTGAAGCTGCTGTGCAGTCGCGGTCATAGTTATTGCCTGATAAAACTACCTGATAACTTCCACACAGGCCCCTCAAACCCCGGCATGGGTAATGCCTTGGGCAAGAATAATCAGAGGGGAGAAGCCTGCGCACGAAAACGCCCAAATCTATGCAAAATGCGCGATAAATGCAACCGACGCAGCACAATCAGCGCGTTTTTTGTTGCTCCCGATCAATAACCGGCAGCCGCAGCACAAAGGTCAGCAAGGCGACCAGCATCACCAACAGAACGCCCCTGACCCACCAGAGTTTCACCAGCCACAGTGAAATGGCGAACGCCAGCACAATCAGCAGCACCGCCTTCCATTTAGCCCCCGGCGGTAATGCACGGTGTTGCTGCCAGTGACGCAGATAGCCGCCAAACCATGAGCGATACAACAACCAGTAATGAAAACGCGGCGATGAGCGTGCAAAACACCACGCAGCCAACAGCAGGAACGGCGTGGTCGGCAACAACGGGAGCACGACGCCCAGCGTTGCCAGCAGCACCGCCAGCCAACCCAATAACATTAATAACCAACGCGTCATGCCTGTCCTTATCATCATGATGGCCGCTTACTGTATCACCGGTGGCGGGTTTATCCACACGCGGCTTGTTTCAGATGCCGTTCACGGGCAAGCTTAGCAACAAACCGTTTTCCCAAAGGACATCCCGTGAGTACGCAGCGCTTACTACAAGCCCTTGAGCAGCAGATCGCCGCATTAGCCAGCGAAGTGCAACCCCGTGGCGATGTACCGATCCCCCAGGCACGTTTTGACGTAGCGCTGTTTTCCAACCACGGTACGCGTTTACGTGACTATCTGGCTGAAGTAAAAAAGAACTTTGCCCAGTTACAGACTGCGGTAAAGGATAACCGCACCGCTCACGTCGCCTTTCTGGCGGAAAAACTGGTCGCACAGCTCACCGCATTGCAGCGTGAAATGGCCACCCAGGTGTTGAGGCGCAAAAATCAGCCCGAAGAGGTGGTAGCCGTTGATTTGTATCACAAGCTGGCCGAACATCAGGATTATGAACGCCGTTTGATCTCGATGATTGAGGATCGGGAAAACCTGTTAGGGCAGCAAACCACCTTTGCAGCGCAGAAAAAGCTACAGCAGGAACTGGCGGCGATCGAAGGCCGATTAGTGCGTTGTCGGCAAGCATTAGCGCGTATAGAGCGCAATATTGAACGAAAAGAAAACGGTTTTTGAATAGTTATCACATTATTTGAATGATTATTCCCTCCCCTTAGCGATGTTCACTATACTAAACCGAAATGATACATCACTTACTCACACGTTGGACCTATGCCTATAGATAATGCCTCCCCAGAATTACAACTGGCGGTAGATCTGATTTACCTGCTGGAATGTAACGAAATCGATCCGGCAACGGCACTGGCTGCATTGGATATTGTCAAAAAGGATTATCAGGAAAAAGTACAGCGTGCGGGCATGACATCGCTCTATCAGCCGACTGGCCAGCAATGATGGCGGGCAGGTTTTCACTTGCGCAGCACCGCCTTGTCGGCCCGCTAAATTAAACCGCTGGTTGACCGCCATTATTCTGAGCTTGCGCCCGCTTTACCTCCTGCACCTCATTCCCCTGCTGATTATGTAAATACACTTCCAGTTGGTTGAAGGCGATATTGATATCGTTTTCACGGCACAAGCGCTCAATTGAGCGGTTAAGCTCATCCACGGTATAGCTGCGATCGCGCAACTCGCGCACGTAGAGACGCAGTTCGTGATCCAGCGTGCTGGCACCAAAGTTAAGGAAGAACACCTGCGGTTCGGGATCGGTCATAACGCGCGGGTTTTCGTGCGCCGCTTGCAACAGCACCGCTTTCACCTTATCCAGATCGGAACCGTAAGCCACACCGACCTTAATCAGCACGCGGGTAATGGTGTCAGACAGCGACCAGTTAATCAGCCGTTCGGTCACAAACGCCTTGTTGGGAATAATCACTTCTTTACGGTCAAAGTCGGTGATGGTCGTGGCGCGAATGCGGATTTTACTGACCGTGCCCGAAAAGGTGCCGATAGTAATGGTATCGCCAATACGCACCGGGCGTTCAAACAGAATAATTAGGCCAGAAACGAAGTTGGCGAAGATCTCCTGCAAGCCGAACCCCAAGCCTACAGACAGCGCCGCCACCAGCCATTGCAGTTTATCCCAGGAAACGCCCAAAGAACTCAGCGCAGTGATCGTCCCCACGGTGGTGATCAGATAGGTCAGGATGGTGGTGATGGCATAAGAGGCCCCCTGCCGAAGTTGCAGACGCGAGAGCACCAGCACTTCGAGCAGCCCCGGCAGGTTGCGCGTCATGACGTAGGTGACAATCACCGCCACGATCGCCACCATCAGATTCCCCAAAGTAACCGCCTGCGGCACACTGGTGCCCGCGACCGTGCTGGCGTAATGCCACAGGGAAATGCTGTCGAGATAAGAGAATACCGTTACCAGATCCGACCAAATCGCGTAGAACGCGGTGGCAAACACCAGGAAGAGCACCATGGTGGTCAAACGCAGCGACTGCTGGTTGATTTGATCCAGCGCCAATGGGGGTTCCTCCACTGCCTCACTGCCTTCAGCACCTTCTTTCTCTTTTGCCAGATTCTGACGCCGCGCCAAAGCACGGCGATAGGCCAGGCGGCGAGCCGCCACGCTCAGGCCACGTATGGCGGCCTGATAAACAATATTCCACAGGAAGAATAGATACATGCTGTCAATCCAGCGCCCCGCCAAGCGCAGCGCGGTGTAGAAATAACCCACAAATACCAGCCCCAGCAGCATCATGGGCATCGCGGCAATCGCCGTGACGATCACCAGCCTCACCGCATGGGAACCTTTCTCACGCCAACTGTCGCGGCACAGCGGAAATACCAGCACCGACAGCAGCGCCAGGGTCAGGATCACCACCACCTGACCAATCACATCCTCCACCAGCCGCAGCGGTGCCTTTTCGCCCAGTACCGACCAGAAGATCAGCGGCAGTAAGGCCAGGCCTAGCCTGAGTGTCTGGCGGCGATAATGAGCACAGTGATCGGCTGGGGTATTAAAGTGGCGCTCTGAAATACCGCCAGGCGCCAACATGCGGAAGGTAAAGCCAAATACCAGCCAGAATAGCGCCAACTGTTGCGACAGCGCCCAGATAAAATCACTGACCGTGAATTCTGCCCGATAGAACCAGAACCCGGCCCCCAGCAGCAACAGCGAACCCGGTAACACCTTCAGCAGCGTCAGCAGGATGGCTTTCGGCGTATGCAACTGAGTATCGCGCTTTAACTGGCCGACATCGTTGGCCAGTTTCTGTAAATGGCTATCGATCAGGCGATAGCGCCAACGCAGCAGCCCGATAACGATCAGCAGCGGGATCAGGAAAACCAGTGCCTGTAATCCACCCATCAGCATCTGGCCGGGTTCAAACTTGAAATTCAGCGCGGCAAGCTGTTCTTTAATTGCCCCCGGCATCGCCTTCAGCCAGGCAAGATCGATAGGTCGGTTGCTGTTAACCCAGAAAATCTGCTGGGTCAGCGTGTCCTGCACTGAGGTGTAAACGCTGGTCAGTTGCTGCTGGTTGATCTGCAGATTAATCGCCAGCGACAGCTGATTGTTGAGCTGTTTATTCAGTTGATCGAGCAAATCGCGGCGCATATCGATAATTTCATTCAGCGCATCAATCACATCGCCGCTGGCCTTTTCTTTGCTGGCAGCCACCAGTTTGTTGATGAAATCATCGCCCTTGAAGAGCTCATCGCGCTGCTGATTGACTTCAAACTGCTCCAAGCGCAGATCGGCGATCTGGGTACTCATGTCCGATGCCAGCGTCCTTGGCGGCAGGTTCTGCTGCTGTTGATAAAGGATGCGTGACAGCACCAAACTGCCTTTCAGCACCAGGATCTGCTCTTTCAGATTACGTTCCGACTGCAAACCACGATCGAGCCAGTTTTTAACCTGGATATTATGCTGGAACAGGGTGTTGCTCTGTTCCGTGGCGGCAATCAGCCGTTGGCTGATCTGGCGGTTGACGCCCAGCTCTTTGCTCACCAGGCGATCGTGCTGAATGTCGGTAGTATCTTCAGGGTTCTGCGCCTCCTTCGCCGTTTTTTCTGACAGCGTCAGGCGTTTGTTATTCACCACATCCTGTAGCACCTGCACCCGGTGATCGAGTGCGTCAATGTTCATGGTGGTGTAATCACGCTGCTTCTGCAGCAGATCCTGCAACGTGGTATTGGCCTCCAGGCTTCTACGCTGTAAATCTATCTCAGCGTTGAGCAATACCTGCTCGGTATTGAGCATCACCTGTTGAGTGCTGCGCAACGCCGCCTGCCCTGGCGAGCGATCGTTAAGCAGATTACGGATCTCTTGCAGGCGCTGCGAGGCGGTGTACATGGTGCTTTGTACACGTTCAGGCTGAGTCTGCAACGAAATAAGCTGGCTGTTGTAAGTGGAGAGGCTTTCCTGGGTGTTCTGCAGATCGTCGAGCGTCTGATACAGGCGGCTTTCCAACTGCCGCAGGGAAAGCGGCTGCAACTCGGCGCGGGTCAGAGCCTCATTGGCCGGGTTTTTCAGCGCCTCCAGCGCCTTGGTGTTCTGCTGTAATTTTACCGGAGCCTGCTGAAGCTGTTGCTTGAGGTCATTAGCTTCTTGCCGGGTACGGTCAATAGCATCGAGCAGCTCCACGGTTTGGGTTAAATCTTGTTGCGACAGCTTCTCCGCTGGCGTCAGGGTTTTCTGTTTGTTTAGCGAATCGAGCTGGCTTTGAATGTCACTGCGGGAAGGAATATCACCATTCTGCGCTGCATCAGCAGCGGCTGGCAGAAAGACCATGGCAAACAACAGCAGAAATAGGGCGATAGTGCGGGTCATATCTGCTCCGCGCAACGGAAAAACAGTCTGAGAAGATGCTGTGATGAACCTGTGACTCATGATTTAACATCGGTTTGGCAATGGAAAAACCAGACTAGCACGATCGCAGACGGGCAATGAATAAGAAAAACGTTGCTGGTGATGTACCGTTAAGGTTTAGAAGGCCAGCACCTTTTCGGCTGCCAACGTCCATTGCGCCAGCTCCACCAGCGTGCCGATCTCGACGCCATCAGCCAGTTTCAGTTGGCTGACACCGCGCGCGTCGGCACAGGTTTTACACAGTTTTACCGTGACCTGCTGCGCCGTCAGGATCTCCAGCATCTGCTGCAAATGATAGCCTTCACGCGGCTGCTGCCCGGCAATACCGGCGACGACGGCGTCGGACATCAGAAACAGCTTGAGATCAAGATCGGGCTGTTGCTCTTTCAGGGTAATCGCCAAGCGCAACGCATTGAACAATGACTCCTGGCCGTAAGCCGCACCATTGGCGATCAATAAAACGGATGACATAAAGCTCTCCTTATAAAGGTTGGCGCTCTGTCAGCTCTGGCGGTTGTACGCGCAGGGTCGGGCTGAGTTGCACCATATCGATGAAGGTATCTACTAATACACTCGCTTCGGCTTTCAGATCAAAGCTTTCCGGCATAAACAGCCAGTTTTCCATCAGGCCCGTGACATAGGCATGTAGTATGATAGCAGCACGGCGGGTGTGTAAATCGGCGGGTAGCTGGCCATGATCCATGCTATCGCGCAACACGCATTCGATACGATCGTAACCTTCCAGATAAAGTATTTTGCGTGCATCATGCAACGGCATCATTTCGCCCACGAACTCGCATTTGTGAAAAACAATCTCCATCAGGGCGCGGCGATGGCTGTCATCTACCGTAGCTGTCAGAATGTAAATCAAAATCTCTCTTAAAATACGCAGTGGATTATCAGGAAACTTTGCCCGATACTCTAACTCCAGGTTACCTATTTTCGACTGTGACAACTCACAAACCTCGCTAAACAGGTCTACCTTATTCTTGAAGTGCCAATAAATTGCACCACGCGTGACCCCTGCCGCGGTAGCAATATCTGTCAGTGACGTTGCTGAAACGCCACGTTCAGAGAATTCTCTCACTGCAGCGTCGAGAATCTGTTGTCGTGTTTCTAGCGCCTGCTGTTTGGTTTTTCGTGCCATGACGTTGCTTTTTAGGGGAAGTGTGATTTACATACATTCGCGAATGTATGTACTATAGCACGCACATAAAATTAACGCAGCAATGGGTTTTAAAGCTTGTGATCCATTGATCATTTTGAAATCGGACACTTGAGGTTTTTCTATGAACAAAAACAGAGGGTTAACGCCTCTGGCGGCAGTTCTGATGCTTTCAGGCAGCTTAGTGCTTACAGGATGTAACGATAAAGAAACCCAGCAACAAGGTGCCCAACACCCCGCTCCTACAGTGGGTGTCGTGACATTGAAGGCTGAACCTCTCAACATTACTACCGATCTTCCTGGCCGCACCGCAGCATACCGCATCGCCGAAGTTCGCCCTCAGGTTAGCGGCATTATCCTGAAGCGTAACTTCACCGAAGGCAGCGATATCAAGGCCGGTGTTTCACTTTATCAAATCGATCCGGCAACCTATCAGGCGTCTTATGACAGTGCCAAAGGTGAACTGGCCAAGGCCCAGGCCGCTGCGGAAATCGCCCGTCTGACGGTGACGCGCTACAAACCTTTGCTGGGTACCAACTACGTCAGTAAGCAGGACTACGACACTGCCGTTTCAACTCAGCTGCAAGCCAACGCCGCCGTGGTGGCTGCCAAAGCCGCAGTAGAGGCCGCACGCATCAATCTGGCTTACACCAAGGTCACTTCGCCGATCTCCGGCCGGGCTGGCATCTCTACCGTAACCGAAGGCGCACTGGTTTCCACCGGGCAAGTGACTGCCATGACCACCGTACAGCAGCTTGATCCGATGTATGTGGATGTCACCCAGTCCAGCAATGACTTTCTACGTCTGAAACAGGAACTGGCCGACGGTACCCTGCAACAGGAAAACGGTAAAGCCAAGGTGAAACTGCTGCTGGAAAACGGGCAGGAATATGCGCATGAAGGGACGTTGGAGTTCTCGGACGTTACCGTTGATCAAACCACTGGTTCCATCACCATCCGCGCAATCTTCCCTAATCCAAATGATGCCCTGCTGCCGGGTATGTTCGTACGTGCCCGTCTGGATGAAGGCGTTCGCAATGAAGCGTTGCTGGTTCCACAACAGGGTATAACACGCAACCCGCGTGGTGAAGCAACGGCCTTGGTTGTGGGCGCTGACGATAAAGTGGAGTTGCGTACGCTGACTGCCGCGCAGGCCATTGGCGATAAATGGCTGGTGACTGCGGGCCTGAAAGCTGGCGACCGTGTGATTGTCACTGGCTTGCAGAAGATCAGACCGGGTGCCCAGGTTAAAGCGCAAGAAGCTGACAGCCTGGCCGCCGCTCAGACTCAGCCTGAATCCGCGAAGAAGTCATAAAAAAGGAGCCGGTAATACATGGCTAAGTTCTTTATAGATCGCCCCATTTTCGCATGGGTAATTGCCATCATTATTATGTTGGCAGGTATCTTGTCGATAATGAAGCTGCCTATCGCGCAATATCCGACCATTGCGCCACCGGCGGTGACTATCTCCGCCAACTATCCAGGTGCTGACGCCAAAACGGTGCAGGATACCGTAACGCAGGTTATCGAACAGAACATGAACGGTATCGATGGCCTGCTGTATATGTCCTCCAGCAGTGATTCGTCTGGCAACGTTCAGATCACGCTGACGTTCAACTCGGGTACCGATCCGGATATCGCTCAGGTACAGGTGCAGAACAAACTGCAACTGGCCATGCCACTGTTGCCGCAGGAAGTGCAGCAACAGGGCGTGAGCGTGGAGAAATCAAGCAGCAGCTTCCTGATGGTCGCCGGCTTTATTTCTGAAGACGGCAGTATGACGCAGGAAGATATCGCGGACTACGTAGGTTCCAACATCAAGGATCCTATCAGCCGTACCTCTGGTGTCGGTACTGTTCAGCTCTTCGGTTCCCAATATGCTATGCGTATCTGGCTGGATCCGAACAAGTTGAACAACTTCCAGTTGACACCTGGGGATGTTATCGCGGCTATCAAAGTGCAGAACAACCAGATCGCGGCAGGCCAACTTGGTGGGACTCCACCGGTTAAGGGCCAACAGCTCAACGCGTCGATCATTGCGCAGACCCGCCTGACTTCGCCGGAAGAGTTCAGCAAAATCATGCTGAAAGTAAATGCCGACGGTTCACAGGTGCTCCTGCGCGATGTTGCCAAGGTTGAACTGGGCGGTGAAAGCTACAACGTGATTGCCCGCTTTAACGGTAAACCGGCTTCCGGTATCGGTATCAAACTGGCAACCGGTGCCAACGCGCTGAATACGGCCGCCGCCGTTAAAGCAGAGCTGACCAAGCTGGAGCCGTTCTTCCCGTCCAGCCTGAAAGTCGTTTATCCGTATGACACGACCCCCTTCGTAAAAATTTCGATTAACGAAGTGGTAAAAACACTGATTGAAGCGATCATTCTGGTGTTCATGGTGATGTATTTGTTCCTGCAGAACTTCCGTGCCACGTTGATCCCAACGATCGCCGTGCCGGTGGTCTTGCTAGGGACGTTCGCCATCCTGGCGGCCTTTGGCTACTCGATAAACACCCTGACGATGTTCGGTATGGTGTTGGCG
>JBAQHZ010000344.1:0-3136 GCA_049288585.1 Chania sp. | reverse complement strand
CACAGATTCGGGTGTTGACGTTGAGCGCATCATGGCCTGCTGAGCAAGACACCGTTGCCAGGGGCAACCGGCCATGGATGGCCGGTTGAGGCGAGATGAACAGGGACGTGAATTGAGCCGACCCGTCCGGCAACGGGGGCGCAGCGAAGGCACCCGCGCAGCGGGCAGGCCATGTTAAGCGTTGGCGCGGGTGCAGGGCCCCGCCTTGGGCCCTGCAATTGCCAATCACTGTCGTTTCATAGAATGACACTCTGTTTATGGCAATTCCCATAACACCTTGCATACATAGACCAAGCCGTTGTGAACAAGAACGACCACAGAGAAAAAAACTCAGTCAAATCGCCCATCCTCCGGCATAAAACGCCACCAGTGCCACCGCGATAATCACCGTACCGATATTCAGCTTACGCCATTCGTTCGAGCAGACGCGGCCAATCACCAGCGTGCTGAAGCCCAGCATAATGCCGGTTACAATATTACAGGTCAGCACGATAAACACCGCGCATACCAAACCGGACATCGCATCCACAAAGTCGTCGAAATCCAGCTTGGCAACGTTGCTCAGCATCAACAGGCCAACGTACATCAGCGCTGGCGCAGTGGCGTAGCCGGGCACCAGGTAAGATAGCGGTGACAGAAACAGCATCAGCAGAAACAACACCCCCACCACCGCCGCGGTGACGCCGGTTTTCCCCCCGGCCGCCGTCCCCGCAGCGGATTCAATGTAAACCGCCGCCGGTGAGGCTCCGACCAGCGCGGAGAACATGCTGCTCATCGAGTCGGCGGTTAACGCCCGGCCTCCGTTGATGATCTGCCCATCTTCGTCCAATAGATTGGCCTGCCCGGCCACCGCGCGGATGGTGCCGGTGGCATCAAACACCGCCGTCATCACCAACGCCAGCACGCTCGGCAACACCAACGGGTTCAGTGCACCTTTGATATCCAGGCTGAAGATCAGCGACTGGCCGTCCGGCCCGCTCAGGCTCGGCAACGCGAACAATCCCTGATATTTCACATTCGGATCAAACATCAGCCCGACCACGGAAATACCGACGATCACCAATAAAATCCCACCCGGCACGCGCAGCTTCTCCAGCCCGAGGATCACCGCCAGCCCAAGCAGCGACATCATCACCGGGAAAGAAGCGAATGACCCCAGCGCCACGGGCAAACCGTCCAGCGGATTCTTGATCACCATACCGACACCGTTGGCGGCAATCAGCAGCAGGAACAGACCGATGCCTATCCCGGTGCCATGGGCGATGCCCATCGGCAGGTTACGCAAAATCCACGAACGCACGCCGGTCACCGAAATGGCGGTAAACAGCAGCCCCATCAGGAAGATCGCCCCCAACGCTACCGGAACGCTGATATGCTGGCCCAGCACCAGGCTGAAAGCGGTAAACGCCGTCAAAGAAATGGCACAGCCAATCGCCATCGGCAGGTTGGCCCACAGCCCCATCACCAATGAGCCGACACCGGCCACCAGGCAGGTGGCCACAAACACCGCCGCAGGCGGGAAACCGGCCTTGCCCAACATGCCGGGCACTACAATCACCGAATACACCATCGCCAGAAAGGTGGTCAACCCTGCCAGCACCTCCTGCCGTATACTGCTGCCCCGCGCGGTAATGTTAAAATAGGTATCTATTGAACGGGTTGCTTTCTCTGACGTCACCTGCGAAAAATGATTAGACATTGCTATGCCCTCTGAAGGTCTGCATTCGTTATCAGCTACGCTTCTTTAAGTGCGTTCATATACCAACCGGCCGTCCACATAGGTACGATAAATCGACCGGTCATCCCCTAGCGTCATCATGACAAATAGCTTATCGATCAAGGTTGTTGAATTGTCGTAGCGCAGCTGTTGCAGCGGCGTGGCCGTCGGCTCCAGCACCACGAAATCGGCCTCTTTACCGACGTTAAAATTACCAATGGTCTCTGCCAGCCCGAGCGCATCGGCACCGCCCAGCGTAGCCAGATAAAACGCCTCATAGGCAGATAGCCGATAGCTCTGCAACTGCATCACCTTGTAGGCTTCGTTCAGCGTTTGCAGCATATTGAAGGTGGTTCCCGCGCCGATGTCAGTGCCCATCCCCACCTTGATTTTTTTCCGCCAAGCGTTTTGCAGATTGAACAAACCGCTGCCGAGGTACAGGTTGGAGGTCGGGCAAAACGCGATGGAAGAATGGGTATCGCGCAGGCAATCCCATTCGGCGTCCTCCAGGTGAATGCAGTGGGCAAACACGCTGTTTTTGCCGGTCAAACCGTAGTGATGGTAAACATCCAGATAGCTTTTACGCTCCGGGTACAAGGCTTTTACCCAGGCGATTTCCTCTTTATTTTCCGATAAATGGGTATGCAGGTAAGTATCCGGGTACTCCTGGCGCAGGCGCTGGGCCACCGCCAGCTGTTCTGGCGTCGAGGTCGGCGCAAAGCGCGGAGTGATGGCATACAGCAGGCGGCCATTGCGGTGCCAGCGCTCAATCAGCACCTTGCTCTGGGTATAACTGCTTTCAGCGGTGTCCAGCAGATAGTCCGGCGCGTTACGATCCATCATCACCTTGCCCGCGATCAACCGCATATTGATGTGATGCGCCGCCTCAAACAGCGCCTCTACCGATTCGGGATGCACGGTGCCAAAAACCAGCGCGGTGGTGGTGCCATTACGCAGCAGTTGTTTGATGAAAAAGGCCGACATTTCACGGGCATATTCCAGGTCGTTGTAGCGTTTTTCTGCCGGGAACGTGTGCTTGTTCAGCCAGTCCAGCAACTGTTCGCCATAGGCTCCCACCATTTCACATTGCGGATAATGAATATGGGTATCGACAAATCCCGGCACGATCATTTTGCCACTGTAATCACGCACCCGGATGCTGGCGGGGATCCGGTGATGTCCGTCTGCCCAGGTGCCAAACCAGTCCACATGGCCATTACGGATTAACAACAAACCGTCTTTGATAAAACGCAGATGGCCTTCTATTTCTTCAGGGCACTGCACGGTGCGGGTAATATCCAGAAAGCTGCCGCGCACGGCCTTGATTGAGGGTTCACACTCCATACCAACATTCCTTATAAACGGGTGACGTTAATCCGTATTCTTTTCCGCAACGGTGACGTCTAATTCGGCGTTCCC
>JBAQHZ010000343.1:0-12810 GCA_049288585.1 Chania sp. | reverse complement strand
TTAACATGGCCTGCCCGCTGCGCGGGTACCTTCGCTACGCCCCCGTTGCCGGACGGGTCGGCTCAATTCACGTCCCTGTTCATCTCGCCTCAACCGGCCCTCCATGGCCGGTTGCCCCTAGCAACGGTGTCTTGCTCAGCAAGCCATGATGCGCTCAACGTCAACACCTGAATCTGTGTGCACCGGGCAACCTTGGCAATGGTATTGATAATAGCGTATCAAACCCTCTTTTTGGTGAGGTGAGCACAGGTGTTGACGCCATTGAAGGCGCCGAACGGAGACACGGCGCATAGGCAAAACCGCCAGGGATGGCGGCTTTTAGGCGAGACAGACAGGGACGTCTGTCGTAGCTAGCCGTAATGCGCTGTGGCGGAGTGAGGGTAACCGCGTAGCGGTCACCTGATATGGCAAGGGCCGGGGTGCAGGGGGCTGGCTCTTGAACCCCCTGCTCGGGCGCATTCACTGCGTTACTGAATGAGCGCAAAATGTTTAGCGACCTAAATAAGTGCTCGTTCTTCATATCTCAATGCGTGAGCAAGAGATAGCTGTTGTATCTAAAGTTTGCAACTGCGATACAACACATGCTTGCGCAGCGGATGCCCAACTGCCAAACGTGGATGGTCAAACGTTTCCCCGCTGTACGTCATGCCAATACGCTCCATCACCCGGCGTGAAGGCTGGTTGATTTCGGCGGTGAAGGACACCACCTCGGCAAGGTTAAGCGTATTAAATGCAAAGCTTAAGACGCCTTTGGCCGCTTCGCTGGCATAACCTTGGCCCCAGTGTTCTGCCGCCAACCGCCAGCCGATCTCCACACAGGGGGAACAGGGTAGGTCGTCACCGGGGATCGCCAGCCCAACAAAGCCGATAAAGGGTGCGCCGCCTTTAATTTCCACCGCCCAAAAACCCCAACCTTGCCGCTGCATCAACTGGCGGATTCGATCTGCCAGCGCATCGCTTTCTGCACGGGTCAAGACCGCTGGGAAATAGGTCATTACCGCAGGATCAGCATTCAGCGCGGCAAAAATGGGCAGATCGCTATCTTGCCACTCACGCAGCCGCAGTCGTTCTGTTTGCAATGAGATAATCGTCATTGGTAAGTGCCCCGGTGTTATCAGCGAAACAGCGTTTGTGCCCAGCGTGCCAGCCCGGCGGTCACCGAGCCGAAATCGTTGCCGCCGACGATCGGGATCCCTGGTAGTTGCTGCTGCAAAGCGCTACGCAGCAGGGGGGAACGCGCGCTGCCACCGGTCAGATAAATCACCTGCGGCATGCTCTGGCTGGTAGCCAGTGCGGCGCTGACCTGCTCCTGAATACGCAGCAGCGGTTGTGCAATCGCCTCGGCCAGTTGAGCCTGGGTGATGGTTTCTGCCAGTTCCGCCTGCACAAAAGCCAGCGAGGTAAGGAAGCTTGGCTGGTTGGACAAGGCGATTTTACTCTCTTCAGCCGCACGTACCAGCCGGTAGCTCAGCCGCTGCTGGTAGATCTTCAGCAGACGTTGCACTTTTTCCGGTTCGGCCGCATCGCGGATCAGGTCGCGCAGCATGCGGCCGTTGGCGGCGCTGTAGAAATCGTTCTGTGCCGGAACGTCGTTGGTCGCCACCGCATTCCAGTAAGGCAGAGCAGGCAGCGCGATACCTTTCTCTGTTTCGCCGCCCATGCCGAACAACGGCATCAGCTGTTTGAACGCCAGCATGATATCCAGATCGTTACCGCCCACGCGGCAGCCGCTGTGCCCCAGCAGGCTTTGCTGGCGATCGGCCCGATCGCGCCATTGCGGGCCCATCAGCAGCAGCGAACAGTCGGTGGTGCCACCGCCGATATCCACCACCAGCACGGTTTTCTCTTCGCTCAGCGTGGCCTCAAAATCCAGCCCGGCGGCTACTGGTTCAAACTGGAATTCGATCTCTTTGAAACCGGCGCGAACGGCGGCGCGTTGTAAAATCCCCTGCGCCTGCCGGTTGGCCTCTTCGCCACCGATGCCCTGGAAGTTGATCGGGCGGCCAATCACCGCCTGATCGATGCTGTTTTGCAGCACCCCTTCCGCCTGGCGTTTGATATGGAACATCATGGCGCACACCAGATCTTCAAACAGCGCAATCTGCTGGGGTTTGAGGCCGTTGGCCCCGAGGAAAGATTTTGGCGAGCGCACGAAGTAAACGTCTTCCGGGTCTTCAATATAGTGTGCCAGCGCCTGTAGGCCGAACAGCACGCTGTGGCTGTTAACCGGAATATCTTCTTCACGGTTGAAGGTGATGGCGCGGCGCAGCAGTTGCTGATTCTCTTCACTACCGGTAGGCACCTGCCAGTGGCGGTGCAGGCACTCACTGACCGCTTCACGCGTCGGTGCACACAGCATCGAAGGCAGATAGGGTTCGTGGTTTTCCAAAGTCAGTAGTTCAGGGCCATTATCCCGCATAACGGCGACGGAACAGTTAGCTGTTCCATAATCGAAGCCAATAAACATTTATCTCAATTTCCCCATGCCAATGAAGGGGGGCGACTTTACCTGAGACGGCCGGGCTGGGCAACCTGCGTGAGTCTCTGAGGAAAAATTTAGCGCTGTTCGCGGTGGCATGCTTAACTTAGGCGTTTCAGGTTAATGTCCGATTCCCGCACGTCAGCCACTGGCCCGAGCCCCATAATGAACAAAAAACAGACCCCGAGTGTTACCATGATGGAGCAACAACAAGCGTTGTATAGCGCGCTGAGTGCGCGCGATCGTAAATTCGACGGGCGCTTTTTTGTCGGCGTTTCTTCTACCGGCATTTATTGCCGACCCGTGTGCAGCGCGCGCACGCCAAAGATCGAAAACTGTACCTTCTACCCGAGCGCTGCCGCCGCTGAACTGGCGGGCTTTCGCCCCTGCCTGAAGTGTCGGCCGGAACTGGCACCCGGGCTGGCGCTGATCGATTTGGGTAACCGTTATGCACAGGTGGCCGTCCAGTTGATTGAGCAGGGTTATCTGTCGGAGCACAGCTGTGAACAACTGGCCGCACGTTTGGGGATTTCCGATCGCCATCTGCGGCGCATTTTTGCCGAACAGTTCGGTGCATCCCCCATCGATTATGCCCAGTCGCACCGTTTGTTGCAGGCCAAGCGCTTGCTGGCGGATACCGATCTGCCGTTGAGCGAGGTGGCGTTTGCTGCCGGGTTTGGCAGCCTGAGGCGTTTTAACGAACTGTTTAAAGCGCGCTATCGCCTGATCCCTTCCGCGCTGCGCAGTAGTGCTGGCCGCCATGAGCGCGCAGCCACCAGCGGGCTGGTTTTTCATCTGGGGTATCGGCCGCCTTACGATTGGCCACGTATGCTGGCTTTCCTGCAAGCGCGTGCGGTGAAGGGGGTGGAACATGTCGAAGGAACACAATATTGGCGTTCAATTGCCGTCCAGCAGGGTGGCATTGATTATTGCGGTTGGGTGAGCGTGCAGCCGGATGAAGCCCGTAATCGGGTGCGGGTGGAGGTGGCTCCAGCGCTCAGCCGGGTAACCACCGAGGTGCTGCGGCGCGTGCGCCAACTGTTCGACTTGGATGCGGCACCCGATCGCATCACCGATGCGTTAGGGGATTTGGTGGCAGATGCGCCGGGCCTGCGGCTGCCGGGATGCGTTAACAGCTTCGAGCAGGCCACGCGCGCGGTGCTGGGGCAACTGGTCAGCGTGAAAATGGCTGCGGTGTTTGCCGGGCGTATGGCACAAAACTGGGGCACTCCATTGGCACAGCCTAACGGCAGTATCACGCATGTGTTCCCAGCAGCGATGAGGGTTGCGCAGTTGCAACCGGAGGAACTGAGGCCGTTGGGCATCCAGCTCAAACGCGCTGCGGCGCTGATCGAAATCGCCAAAGCGGTGACTGAGGGGCGGTTGCAGTTGGATAACGTGCTGGACATTGAACAGGGCATTAAAGCGCTGATCGCCCTGCCGGGGATCGGTAGCTGGACCGCCAACTATATCGCCATGCGCGCCTGGTCATGGCCAGACGTTTTTCTGGCGGGGGATTACCTGATCAAACAGCGTTTTCCTGGCATGACTCCGCGCCAGATTGAGCAGTACGCTGAACGCTGGCGGCCATGGCGCTCCTATGCCACATTGCATTTGTGGCATAACGGGAGTTGGGCATCCTCAATGGACGCCATCATCGAGTAACTCAGCCAGAGGTTTTTCCAGCGCGATCAGGTTACCGTCGACCAGATCGATGCCAAGGGCTGTCAGCATACTCAGCGTGGCCTGTTGCAGTACCGGGCCAGCCAGCGTTTTGGCATCTAGCCGGTGGGCGGCGTTATTGAGTACTGACACCATCAGTTCATCCATCTGATTGTTGTGCACGTTGGTGACAAAGCGTTCATCGATGCGAACGTAATCGAGCTTTTGGCCGTTCAACCGATCGAAGGCATTCAGGTTGCGCCCAAAGCCGTTAACAATCAGTTTGCAACCTAGTCGCTGTAATTGGCGAATAAACTCGCCGCCGCTTTCCGTGTGATCCAGAATAATGGCTTCATCGACCATCAGAAAAAGGGTCTGGTGCGGCAGAATAGAGGCTGCCAGTTTCTCCCGTAGGTAATGTTGGAATTCACGGTCCAACAGGTTGTCGGTGGCCAACGGCAGGGCGATGGAGAGCCCCAGGCGCTGAATGGCTGGCGCGTGTTGCCCCAGGATTTGATCCACCATCCAGCGATCGACCTCTGGCAGCAAACCGTACAGCTGTGCGGCAGCGAAGAAATCGTCAAACGTCAGCATGTGTTCATCGGGGGAAGTCACCCGCAATGTGAGCTGGTGGAAGCAGATCGCCTGCGGCGTTTTGGGCGGCGACACGGCTTTGACGTACAGTTGCAGTTGCTGCTTATTAATAATGCTTAATACCTGCTGACGCGTCAGCAGTTCATGTTGGCGCTCCATCAGTTGTTTCTGCCGGGCTTCATAAATGTAAACCTGCCCACGGCCGCGGTGTTTGGCGGTGTAGCAGGCGATATCCGCCTGTGCCAGCAATTCGGCGCTTTTGCCGCTGGTGGCACTGATTTGGGTAATGCCGGCGCTGGCACCCACATGGTAGGTTTTGCCTTCCCAGTAAAACGGATGTTCATCGATTTGCGAAACCATCTGTTGCATCAGCGTTTTTGCCTGCTCCAGCGAGCAGTCGAACAGGATCAGGCCGAATTCATCCCCGCCCAGACGGGCCAGGCAGTCGCTGTTACGCAACTGACGTTGCATGAGTTGAGCAATCTCTTTCAGCAAAGCGTCACCGGCTGCGTGCCCGGCGCTGTCGTTGACCACTTTGAACCGATCGAGATCGAGGAAGACCAATGCGTGTTGTTGATCGTTATCGGCCACGCTAGCCGTGGCATTTATCAGCCGCTTTTCGAAGCTGGGCCGGTTTTGCAGGGTGGTCAACGCATCGTGCGAGGCGCTGTAACTCAGTTTTTTCATCAATTCCCGTGAGGCGCTGACGTCCTGTAGCACCATCACTGCGCCCATCACGCACCCTTCGAGGGTTTTCAGTGGCGAAACCGAGGTCTGTACGTCGAAGCGGCGGCCATCACGGCTGTGTAGCACCAGCGCATAGTCCTGCGGTAAGGTTTTCCCTTCCAGCAGGCAGTATTGCACCGGATTTTCGACTTCCGGGCCGTCTTTGCCGTTAGTCATGCGCACAACGCCGTTGATCGGCATACCCTGCGCCAACTCCAATGTCCAACCGGACATCTGCTCGGCGATCGGGTTCATAAAGGTGATACGCATTTCGCCGTCGGTAGAAATCACCCCTTCACCGATGGCATCAAGGGTGATGTGCAGGCGCTCTTTTTCTTCATGCAGTGCCTCGGTCAGCGCGGTGATTTCCGTCATGTCAATATTGGTGCCGATCATGCGTAGCGGCTTGCCCTGTTCATCGAGCACGGTATTGCCTTGGCCCCGGATATGCCGGATCCCTTGGCGGGTCTGGATGCGAAACTCCATCACGTAGGGTTGGTGCTGGCGGGTGATGACCGTCATTTGCTGGGCAATGCGTGCGCGATCTTCTGGAAAAATCAATGAACTCCACAGTTCCAGGGTCGGCAGTTGGTTGGGTTCGAGGTCGTAAAGTTCAAACATCCGTTTGTCCCAGGTCAGTTTTTCACAACCCACCACCCACTCCCAGATGCCGATCCCCCCTGCCTGATTGGCAAGCTGGATGCGTTCCATCAGGTGGCGGTTTTTGGCTTCCGTGCGTTTTAGCTCGTTGATGTCTTCCACTTGAGAAATAAAATACAGCGGCTGTCCAGAGGGATCGCGCACCAGCGATACTGCCACCAGGGTCCAGATGCTTTCACCATCGCTGCGGACGTAGCGTTTTTCCATGATATAGCTGCTGATGTGGCCATTAAGCAGATCCTGCCACTGTGTCAGATCGGCATGCAAATCGTCCGGGTGGGTGATTTCCTGAAAGGTTAAACGGCACAGTGCTTCTGGTGGGTAATGCAGCAGTTTGCACAGCGCCTGGTTGACCTGTAGCCATTTCCCCTCAGGGGATACCAGCGCCATGCCGATGGCGGAATATTCCAGTGCATTGCGAAAACGCGCTTCACTCTCTTCGATATGCTCTTTTTCCACCCGGAATGCGTGCATCACCATCGACATGGCATGTGCCGGGAGCAGGATCAGGATCAGCGGCAGGTAAACTTCAACATCGCCGAGCAACCGCCCATACTCCTGAAATTGTAACAGCCCAAAGGAGATGACCACGGTAATCATCAGCGTGGTGGCAAAGCAGATGATGAAAGTTTCAAACCTGTGCAGGCTAATAGCCGCCCACAAGAGAGGCAGAGTGATGAAAGCAAACGGGAAGGGCAGGTTGAACAGCACCAGATAGCTGAATACCAGGGTGGCCATCAGCATCACCAGCAGTTCTAGTACATTCAGTGTTTTCAGCATGGAGCGGCGATACACCAGCCCGATGGGGGTCAGTGCAAGTACCCCGATCGCTTCAGAGATAAACCAGGTGCTGAACGACTGTAAGAATGACTGCCCAGGCTGAGGAACCCAGGACACGGCCAGCAGGGCGCTGAACATCGGGGTGAAAATAACCGCACAGACGACAAACTTCAGCCAACTGGCCAGCCCGTTGAGCGGATCGGTCGGTTGCAGTACCCGGTGCAATAACAGGGTACAGATCGCGGCTTCCAGCAGATTAATCAGCGTCAGTTTGACCGGGAACCAACTGAAACCGAACAGGATAAAACTGGCCGCACAGATACTGGCACCGCTAAGCAGCAGCGGCAACGGCCACTGCTGCGGCTGATACCGGTACAGCAAGATGATAATGGCGGCGGTTGGGAACCACAGCGGGGTAAAATGGCTTGATTCGGTCGACAGTGTCAGGCAAAGGTAAGCCAGCAGGAATACGACCATTGCCATTAACAGCGAGTGAGTCAGTAAAGAACCTTTCGGGGGTGTAGGGTGGTTCGCTGCGCTGATATCCATGAGTAACCTTACTGTGCTATCGACCACGGGCAAAGATAACTACCGTCGGAAATAGGAATTTTACTCACAAGAGGTTAGTACAGTGTGTGACGAATGCCTATTGAATGAATGATATTAAGGGAACAGAATTTAACGCATTAGAGCGATTATCGACAGCCAGCACCCGTGCTGGCTGCTGGCGATTAAAGCAGGAAAATAGTAGCCAGACCGAGGAAAATAAAGAAACCCCCGGTATCGGTCAGGGCGGTAATCAACACGCTGGAACCCACCGCCGGATCGCGCCCCAGTTTGAGCATGGTCATCGGTATCACCACCCCCATCAGCGCTGCGACCAGCAGGTTCAGCATCATGGCCAGCGTCATCACGGCGCCCATCGCCAGATCGTCATACAGCAGGTAGGTGACCAACCCCATGATACCGCCCCAGACGAAGCCGTTGATCACCGCAACGCCCAGCTCTCTGAGCAACAGCCGTGAGATATTGCCGACTTCAATCTGGTGCAGCGCCAGCGCCCGCACGATCATGGTGATCGTCTGGTTACCGGTATTGCCACCGATACCGGCGACGATCGGCATCAGGGCAGCCAGCGCCACCAGTTGCGAAATGGTGTGCTCGAACAGGCCAATGACCCGTGAAGCGATAAAGGCGGTGCACAGGTTGATCGCCAACCAGGCCCAGCGGGTTTTCACCGCTTTGCCGACCGGGGCGAACACGTCTTCCTCCGGGCTTAGCCCCCCCATCCGGCGCAGAGTGTTATCACTTTCCTCGTTGACTGCGTCAACGACTTCTTCGATGGTCAGGCGCCCCATCAGTTTACCCTTGGCATCCACCACCGGGGCGCTGATCAGGTCATAGCGTTCGAAAGCGCTGGCCGCCGCTTCGGCTTTATCTTCCGGCTGGAAGGTGGTGGGATCGCTGTCCATCAGCTGAGAAACCAGCGTTTGCGGATCGTTGAGCAACACTGCCGTCAGCGGCAATTCGCCTAACAGCGTATTTTTGCGATCGGTGACGAACAGTTTGTCGGTGGCGTCTGGAATGGTTTTGCGCTGGCGCAGAAAGCGGTGGACGGTGCCAAGTGAAACGTCCGGGCGGACCGTAATCAGTTCGAAATCCATCATCCAGCCAACGGTATCCTTGCCGTAGTGCACCATTTCCCGCACTTGTGTGCGCTCATTCGGCTCAAGCGAGGTGAGCAGGCGGCCCATTAGGTTACGCGGCAGGTACTGGGCCAGATAGGCCTGTTCATCGACGTCCAGCGTTTTGAGCGCTTTGAGCAGGTCTTTATCGCTCATTTCTTCGATCAGGCTGTCCCAAACGGGTTCTGCCACTTCGACCAGCGTTTGGCCACGTTTAGTGGTGTCAACCAGTCGCCACAGCGCCAGACGTTGGTCTTGTGGCAACGCTTCCAGCAGATCAGCCAGATCGGCGGCGTGCATGCCTTTCAACAACTGGGTAATTTCAGCCGTGTGATTCAACAGCTCGCTTTTGCTGAGCTCTTTTTCATCCCCTGAACGACCGAGAATGCTATCAACCAACTCTTTGTTATTTAACAGCAGATTCAGGATACGCTGACGGTATTCAGCGACCTTTTTTACGTTATGCGTTGCGGTGGACATGGTATTCCTTAACGCTGACTGGGCACATAGGGGTCCTTTACGGTTATCTCTACAAGATAGAGCATAGCGTCGGTGGGCGTCATTTTTGTGAAACCAGACTGGAAGTGAGGAATAAGTAAGAGGTCTGAATGTATGGCAGACGGCTTAATTATTCGTTTCCATACTGATGAAAAGGGTAGGTATTGTCGCGGTGCTGAATGATAACTCACTGATTATACACGCCGATTTGAGGGCTCTGCGGCAGTGGCGTCATGCTTTTTTCCTGATGATGGGGAATGGCGACCATGGCAGCATACAACAGACGGCCAACTAAAATGATAAAGCTTATTAGCAAGACGATCTTGGTCATGAGCCCGGTCGGTTTTCTTCTCATATTATCATCCGAATGTGTCGGTACCTGGTGTGGTTAGTTTTTAAATGTATTTATACCCTTCATAGCTTCAAGTGCAGGTGTGTTGGCTACGCTTTCTCACCCCAGTCACCTACTTGTGTAGGCTCCTGGGGATTCGCTCGCTTGCCGCCTTCCTGCAACTCGAATTATTTTGGGTATATTCATTGATATTCAGTTGGTTAATGTTGAGATTCTATGCGGGGATGACAAAAGATGTCTATTTATTTCCATTTCATTGAATCGTGCATTTAGGCCCTGTTGAGATGTTGTTTGATTTTTTGTTGAGTATTAATAGGTTATTATCAGCAGGATAAAGCGCTTTACGAATTTTCATTAGCTTTTTCTCTATTAATTGATTGTGGTCAAATTTTGAGCTACCGCAGTGAATAGAATACACAGCCATTCTTGATGCTAAATCATGGTGTCTCAGTTCTGCTTATGAATGGTTCCGGAGTTGGATCGGATCTAACTCTTCTCTACAATTTAAATTATGCTTAAGCGGTGAAATGAATCACGCATTGGCGGATACAGTGTCTTGATGGGTATTTTGAAATTCTGGAGTAAGTTACGCGATCATTGGTGGGGGCAGCCTATTGTGCTGAGCCTGCTGGTATTGCCGGTTGCCGGCTGGTTATCGCCGCGCCTTATGCTGCCTGAAGGTAAGGTCTATCTGATCTATTTACCTTTGGCGGCCTGCTTTTCTTTGCTGATGGTCTATGACTGGCGCGCCCTGCCAGGAATTGGTCTGGCGATTCTTATTCGCTATTCCGATCGCGCTGGGGCTGATATCACGGTGATCATGACCCTGTTCTATCTGGTGTGCCTGAGCATTTGCTGGTGGGGCTATCGTTGCCTGTCTCAGCGCCGCTGGTGTGCGGGGTTCTCGGAACTGAAGCTCGGCAAATATCGGCTTATCTGGCTGGTGATGATGCCCTCGGTGCTATTTATCTTCGGTCTGAAGTTAATCATCGGTCTCGATCTATTGCCTGATGAGCTTGGTATGATGCCGGGCAATGGTATCAATCTGCATACGCTGGTCAATTTTCAGGCGGTACTGATCGGTTGCCTCTCGTCCATGCAACTGTTCTATTTTGTCTTGCGGATCATTAAAAACCCCCGATTTGCCAAGGTGCTGTGGGGGCGTATCTGCCGGCAGATCGCGCCGGGGGTGAAAAAGGGTGAACTGCAACTGTGGTTTGCGGTGTTGAGCATACTGGTATTTATTCTGGCTTATCACACGGCAGACACGAATTTCTTGCAGGTGCCAGATTACAGCCTGACATTGATATTGCCCGTGATGTTGTACAGCGCCATGCGTTTTGGCTACCAGTTTAATGGCATTATCTGGGCCGCGACCCTGATAGTGCTGTTCTTTAACTATCCAGGTTATGTGCAGTGGAACAATCTGTTACACAACCTGACGATGATCTCTTCGATGATGTTGGCGTTTACGCTCAGTATTCTGCTGACGTCGGCGATACATACCCGCCAGCGGATGGATCACGCCAAAGCGCAGAGTGCTTCGCTGAAGGATCCGGTGATCGGTTTGCCCAACCTGCGGGCACTGAAGCGCGATTTAGCGAAAACACCGCGCTCGACCCTCTGCTTTTTGCGTATCTCTGAGCTGGACCTGCTCAGCCGTAACTACGGTATGCAATTGCGCATCCGCTTCAAGCAGAAGTTGGCCGGCACGTTGCGCACGGTATTGGAAGAGGGCGAGGACGTCTATCATCTGCCGGGATACGATCTGGTGCTGCGGCTGAACGGCTCTAACGCTGAAGCCAAGGTGGCCACGATCCAGAGTACGTTGGAGAAATTCCGCCTGGTGTGGAATGGCCTGCCGATTCATCCACCTCTGGGTATCAGCTATTGCGGTGTGTACTCGGAAGTGGCGCATTTGCATTTGCTGCTGGGGGAGTTGAGCTCGCTGGCGGAAATGTCACTGACCAGCGGCCGGGCGGAGAACGTGCAGAACGATCACCATGTCGCGCAGGAGGAGATCAAACGCAAGGTCGCTTTGCTGCATTGGGTGCAGCGTTCACTGGATAACGACAGCTTTGTGCTGATGGCACAGCCAATTGTTGGCGTGCGTGGCGATACTTATCACGAGATTTTGCTGCGGATGTTGGATGACGACGACAGCATTGTGCCTCCGAGTGAGTTTATGCCGGTGATCCATGAGTTTGGCCTGGCCTATCAGTTGGATTTGTGGGTGCTGCGCCATACGCTGGAGTTTATGGAGCAGAACCGGGAAGCCATGCCCAGCGCGCGTTTTGCCGTGAATCTTTCCCCCTCTTCGCTGTGCCGCCCGAGCCTGTGTCAGGACGTGCGCGATGCGCTGCAACAATACCAGATTGAGCCTTATCAACTGGTGCTGGAAGTGACGGAGTCTCATCTGGTACAGGATGTGAAATATGCCAAAAGCTCTTTGCAAGAGCTGCGCCAACTGGGATGCCGCATTGCGTTGGATGATTTTGGTACTGGCTACGCCACCTACGATCGCCTGAAAGAGCTGCATGTGGATACGCTGAAGATCGACGGCAGTTTTGTGCGCGGTATGCTGACCAATAAGGTGGATTACCAGATTATTTCGTCAATCTGCAAAGTCGCGCTGATGCAGCGGTTATCGATTGTGGCGGAATATGTAGAAACAGCGGAACAGCGCGATGTGCTGAAAAGCCTGGGTGTGGATTATATGCAGGGCTATTTCATCGGTAAGCCACAGTTGCTGACGTCGCTGGTGCAGCCGGGTAAAGAAGAACAAGATACTCACTAATCTTACAATTAACAGCCTGATTTTCAGGTGGCTAGCAAGAGTGCAAGCTTCAGCGTTACCGGTAATCATATAAGTCAGCCAAAATGGGTGGCAGATCTTTCGAGGCGGCACTGACCTCCAAAATCTGCCATCCAAGATGGGATGGGCGTGTTTTGCCAAGGTCTATTGGCGTATCCGACAAAAACCAATGCGCGTCTATAACGCATTGACCTCTGATGCAATCTTGCCTGAATTTATTGTCTTTATAAAACCCGCCCCCTACAATCAACTGCCTGGAATATAAGGTTATACTCTGGCGCATAATGGAATAACAGGTGGCAGCTCTATGGACAGCACTGCGGCAATGTTCGGTTCTTCTCTATCCCAGTACACCCTGAATATCAACGATAGCCCGGTC
Organism: Chania sp.; assembly: GCA_049288585.1. Lineage (GTDB taxonomy): Bacteria > Pseudomonadota > Gammaproteobacteria > Enterobacterales > Enterobacteriaceae > Chania. Next base: position 180 of record JBAQHZ010000343.1, on the reverse strand, counting down.
AAACCGGATATCCTGCGTTTGCGTGGGCGCGAAGCCTTAAGTACGCCCTTCAACTGGCAGATTGAATTCACCACCCCGCAGGCCGATATTGCGCCTGAGCAGGTGCTGATGAAGTACGCCAGCCTGCGGATGCGCAGCGGCAAGCTAGTGCACGGCATCATCACCGGGTTTGAGTGGCTT
>JBAQHZ010000342.1:0-3431 GCA_049288585.1 Chania sp. | reverse complement strand
GGGCAGAAATACCCAGTGGACGAGATTAATCACCGGTTGCAAGGAGCCACAATGAAACAGTTGAATCGCAAAGAATTTCCTGGCGCACAATATCCCGATCGTATTATCCAGTTTGGTGAGGGGAACTTTCTGCGTGCCTTTATCGACTGGCAAATCGACTTATTGAATGAGCACACCGGCCTCAATGCTGGCGTGGTGGTGGTCCGCCCGATCGACAGCGATCAGCCCCCTTCGCTGAATACCCAGGACGGCCTATACACCACTATTATTCGTGGGCTGAACGAGCAGGGCGAAGCGGTTTGTGAACCGCGCCTGATTCGCTCCGTCAACCGTGAAGTGAACGTTTATCAGGATTATGCGGGTTACTTGGCGCTGGCGCGTGATCCGGCGATCCGCTTTGTGTTCTCCAACACCACGGAAGCGGGTATCACTTACCTGCCGCAAGACCGCTTTGCGGATGCGCCTGCGGCCAGTTTCCCGGCTAAACTGACGCGCCTGCTGTATGAGCGCTTCAGCCACTTTGCCGGTGCCGCCGATAAAGGTTGGGTGCTGCTGCCATGCGAACTGATCGACTATAACGGCGAAACGCTAAAAGAGTATGTGCTGCGCTATGCGCAACAGTGGGAACTGCCACAGGCGTTCAGCGCTTGGCTGAATGAGTGCAATACCTTCTGTTCTACCCTGGTGGACCGTATCGTCACCGGTTACCCGCGCGGTGAAGAAGAGCAATTGCAACAGCAGTTGGGCTATCAGGATCGCTTCCTGGATACCGCTGAGCATTTCTATCTGTTCGTGATCCAAGGCCCGCAGTGGCTGGCGAAAGAGCTGCACTTGGATCAGCTTGATTTGAACGTGCATATCGTCGACGACATCAAGCCGTACAAAGAGCGCAAAGTGGCGATCCTCAACGGTGCACACACCGCGCTGGTGCCGGTGGCGTTTCTTGCCGGGCTGAATACCGTGGGTGAGGCGATGAGTGATAAGCAGGTGGGTGACTTTGTAGCACGTAGCATTGCTGAAGAGATTATGCCGGTGCTCGATCTGCCGCAGGAAGAGCTGCTGCCGTTTGCCGAAGCAGTGCAGAACCGTTTCCGTAACCCGTTCATTCAGCACCAACTGTTATCCATTGCGCTGAACGGGATGACCAAGTTCCGCACGCGCATCCTGCCACAATTGCTGGCTGGCCAGCAGAAGAACGGCGTGTTGCCAACGCGGCTGACCTTTGCGCTTGCGGCGCTGATCGCGTTTTACCGTGGTGAACGGCAACTGGGTAACTATCCGCTGCAAGATGATGCCCATTGGCTGGAACGTTATGCCACGCTGTGGGCGGGGGTGAAGCATCGTGATATCCCGCTGGCCACGCTGGTGGAAACCGTGTTGGCTGATGAAAACCATTGGGGGCAAAACCTGAATTCGGTGCCGGGCCTGACCGCAGCCGTGAGCGCTAATCTGCGGGTGATTCTGGAAGACGGGATGCGCACCGCACTGTACGGCCTCGACAAGAATTAATCGTTTTTCTTCTGAAACAGGAAATGGCGTTTAACGTCATTTCCTGTTGGTTATATCATCATTTTTCTGCAAAGCTGGTTTTATCACCGCTGAGCAGCTTTTCAGATCGGTTTAATAACTCGTGCGCAACCAATCCTGACGATCCCATATCAGGATACCTGAACCCGCTCCATTGGTTGGGCTATTCAGCCGGTTAATAATCGCCGGAACGTATTCTGGATTGTATTGGTATGGCAGAGTGGTGAAACCATTCCAGGCGAATGGAATAATTGGCGCTTGATTTGGCCCCAATGGGCTATCTGGATCACTGCTGCTGCCATTAAATTGCAGATCACCCAATATATACATTATCTTCTCCGCTTTTATTTTACCGGTATATTCCTGAGGAGTGCCCGATTGTTGATTATTGCGTAACGGGTAGCGAACGCCATTGATGTAGGATTGTTCAAGCAAAAGGGCACCACCTTCAGTAGAAAGTGAACCGTTGCTGATCACATCAAAGTGAAAACCTTCGGCTGCAATGAGCGCTGCCGCCTCCGGTGGAATACGATTCTTCACCTCCCAGTTGCTTGAACATTCCATCATAATATTAAAAGCGTGTGCATTACCTGCACGTAAACGCGGCATACGATCCTGTGCATTGTGGTAGTAGTTGTGGTGCAACGTTAGTTGCAAATTTGCGTTGCTGGCCTCCATGGGGTTGGCGCCAACAAGGTGAGTTTTTTTATGCCCTTGTACCACAGCAGCAATATCCACCTGAGATATACCTTGCTTACGAATAAAATCGTACATCGGATATTGAGAACGGTTGGCCTCCATTGCGCTGAGTTGTTGTCTAACCCAACCGTTTGCAGCCCCATCGTCACTCTTGAACATTGACCAGGAAATTGTGACGCCGGAAGTCCCCGCTTTCATGTCTACGATACCATCGTAGGCTTTGTGGAATGTGCAGTGGTCTATCCACACCTTGTGGTCATCTTGAAGGGTGATATAGTCCCAATCCTGCTCATCATAGTCCCCTCTGGTTTTCTCATCCCACTCCCAGAGTTCGTTAAATTCAAGGTTTCGAATAATCACATTATTGCTGCGTCTAATATCTAAGGCTGCATGTTTTATCGTAGCACCGTTGGCTGAGAAAATAGTAAGGCCATTTTTAAAATCATCAATATAGATTTTACTCACCCCTGTGCGGATCAGGACGGGATGGGTCAATGGCGTTTTGTGCGATACCATCTTGCTGCCAGCAACTTCTTTCACTTCTGCTGGGATCTCGTTCCAGCCCAGAACCAGGTCATTCATGATTTCGATAACTTTATATTTGTTCTGCCCCCTAATGGCCGTAGCAAAATCCAGGGCGCTATACACTTTTATATAGGCAGGATCTGTTTCTGGGATCACTCCTCCACCTGTATTACCATAAGCAAAGCCAGTCAGGTTATATTCTTGTGCACCAGCAAAAGTATTACTCATTAGTAAATCATCCTTATTTAAATAAAAGATACATGATCAGGCTAATTATTAGGCATGCCTACCGATGCTTGTTCATTACTGCATTACCGATAACAATGCCAAAATTGATTATAGTCAGCGATGAAAAATGGGTATGGATTTAACCAATTTCTTTTTAAGTTTCTTAACCAATAAAAATAGTTGACTAATAATGAATGTAACAGGTTTAATTCCGTTTTGAATATGACTTTGTTTCAAAAAAAATGAAACCGAGCCTTGAGGGTATCAGGTTGATTTATATTAATGATAAATCTCCAATTATACCCAAAATAATTCGAGTTGCTTGTAGGCGGCAACAGAGTGACAAATCTGCTTGGCAGATTTGAACGCTGCTTGCAGCGGCCCCGAAGGGGCGAGGCCCACTCTGGGCCGAGTAACGCAGCCAACACCCAAGCAACTTGAAGTATGAAGGG
>JBAQHZ010000341.1:0-6343 GCA_049288585.1 Chania sp. | reverse complement strand
CCACCGGTTAAGTCTTTGACGATTTTATCGGCATCTTCTTTCAGCGGGTTGATCACCACATCGGCACCAAATTCTTTGGCAAGCTCCAGGCGCTCATCAATGGCATCGATCACAATCAGTTTTTTCGGCGTTTTCAGCCGCGCAACCTGCACCATGCATAACCCCAGCGGCCCGGCACCAGCCAACACCACCACGTCATCCAGTTGGATATCGCCGCGCGCAACGGTGTGGATGGCGCAGGCCATCGGTTCGATCAGCACCGCATCTTCGTGGCTGAGGCTTTCCGGGATCTTATGCACGATAGCGTTTTCCGAAAAGCGCATGTATTCCGCCATACCGCCTTCGGCGACATCTTTCTGGAAGCCGTAAATATTGTGCGTTTCACACATCCAATAGCTGCCAGACTTACAGTAACGACATTCCCAGCAAGGCACGATCTGCTCGGCGATCACCCGCTCACCAATCCGATACTTTTTCTCAGTACCCTCGCCCATGGCGACGATGCGGCCATAAAACTCGTGGCCCGGCACTACCGGCGGTTTTACCCAAGGCGTTTCGCCCCAGAACATTTGAGCACCGTTTTTACATTTACAGTCCCCGGCACAGATCCCACAGCCTTCAACTTTGATCACCAACTCCTTGGCTTTTGGCAACGGTGTCGGCACCTGTTCAAAACGGTAGTCTTGTGGACCGTGGCAAACCACCGCTCGCATCTTCTCTGGTAACTGGTTCATTTCACTCTCCATTATCAACTTTATCAGGCCAAAAACCAAAATGTTGACGTTGTCATTTTTAGTTTAAAAAAAACCAATATGACTATTAATTGATATATTTCATAAAATTAGACATGTAACACCCATGAAAACCATAAATGACAACGTAAACATTTAGTATCATATAACCAAAGCTTAGAAAACAAATGTTTGAACGGAGTCACAGTTCATTAACATCTAGTCTAAAAGTGCTACAGATTTCCGATCGTGATCACATTAGCAGAGGGTAGGCATTGAAGAATAAGGTGGGAAATGGACTGAGCGTTGCAGTCAATCGCAACGCTCAGCTGGTTGGAGAGAGTGGCTAAAGATTCAGCGGTTAAGCCGCCAAAGCGAAGCAGATTCAGCACCTAGCCGCAGTTGCAGCCCCGAGTCTGCTGTGCTGAGTTCGCTTTCCCCTTCTAACCGTTGCCATTGCCCTTTAGCCAACAGCGGGCTGTATGGCAATACTGCTTCGCCGCTGCCGCTGCGTTGCAACGCCACCAGCACCTGCTCTTGCTGGTAAGTACGTACAAACACCAGCGTTTCTCCTGCGGCATACAGCACCTGGCAACCGCCGCGCCGTAGCGCTTTACTCTGCTTACGCAGCGCAATCAGGCGTTGGAACAGGTTCAGCAGTTGGTGATCCCACTGACTTTCATCCCACGGAAAGGTTTTGCGGCAGAACGGATCGTTGCCGCCGTCCAAACCGATTTCGTCGCCATAATACAGGCAGGGCACCCCAATCCAGCTCATCAGCCACACCGCCGCCATCTGCATACGCTGGGTGTTATTTTCCAGCATCGTCAAAAAGCGAGCGGTATCGTGGCTGTCCAGTTGGTTAAACTGAATAAGCTGACGATGGTGCGGCAACCCGGCACGATAGCCATCCATCCACTCTGCGCAAACGGCCGCATCAATCTGTACCGGATGATAGGCTACGTCCTGGCCCGCCAGAAACGCCCGCACCGGTAAGGCAAAGCCCACATAGTTCATGGCGGCGTCTTCGACTCCGGCATGCAGCCAACGGCGGGCATCGCCAAAATGCTCGCCCAGAACATAGGCTTCCGGGTTCTCCTGCTTGACCGCCTGATAAATCCCAGCCAAATGGTGCAAATTACCCTCTGCTCCGCCGTTCTCCCCCAGCATATGCACCACATCCAGCCGCCAACCGTCGATACTGTAAGGCGGCCGCATCCAATGGCGCACCACGCTGCTGTCAGCGCGATAAATAACATCCGCCACCTGTGGTTCAGCAAAATTGAGCTTGGGCAGATTGGTATGGCCTTTCCAGGTTAGCGCCTTGCCATCCGGGTAAAAATTAAACCAGCCGCGATAAGGGGAATCCGGGTTATGGCAAGCGCCCTGTTCAGCCTGCCGGTAGCGATCAAACCACGGGTGCGAATCGCCGGTATGGTTGAAAACCCCATCCAGCAGCATTTTCATCCCCACCTTGTGAGTACTTACTCGCAAACGCTGTAGCGCTTCATTGCCGCCAAAGTAAGGATCGACCTGATAATAATCGTCCGTGTCGTATTTATGCACGCTCGGTGAGGTGAAGATCGGGTTGAGATACAACGCCGTCACGCCAAGCTGTTGCAGGTACGGCAGTTTCTCGCTGATGCCATCCAGATCGCCGCCGTAAAAAGTCGAAGCCGCATGTTTCTCTTCCAGCGGATGTTGCCAATCGCGGCGTACCACATTGCAACCCGCCGCATGATGGCGATAGCTGCCGCTTTTAATACCATGCGCGGCACCGCTGCTGGCAAAACGATCGGGGAATATCTGGTAAAACACCTGATCGGCCACCCACATCGGGCTATGATTCGGTTCATCGATCGCAAACTGTGCCAGTTGCCCCGGCGGTATCAACGACCAGCCCTGCGGGCCAAACCACTGCTGGCGATCGGCCCACAGCAGCTTAAAACAGTAGCGCCGGGTGGCCTCGCCTTCATTGAGCGCCAAGCTGGCATGATAGCGCCACAGGCCTTCCGAGGCCTGCACCTTCATTTTCAGCAGCCATTCCTCGTTGTCCGACTCGGTGCGTAAAAGGATCTGCTCGGGCAGATCATCACCCTGTAACCAAAGTGTGATCTCCAGACGTTGCCCTTTCTTCACCACGAAGGGGGGAACGGGTTGATGCCAGGCGTTAAGCATTAAGGTTCTCCTGATGTAATATACCCAAAATAATTCGAGTTGCTTGTAGGCGGCAACAGAGCGAAGCCCCAAGAGCTTACTCCAGTAAGTGACTGGGGTGAGCGAGGGCAGCCAACACCCAAGCAACTTGAAGTATGACGGGTATAGACGGCACTATTTAATACCCTGAACAATGCCACGTCGAGTGCCATTTCCCCTCCTCTCTGTTCGACAAACTCAGGGATGAGTTGAGGGGTGGAGATGCGGATTCCAGGGTAAAATCACCCTGTTGCCTTTTAGCTAAGGCACTTTTGATATCGAGAGTTTTTTGAGCAAATCTGGAAGGGAGAGTTATCTAACCATACCGGCCCTGCGGGTCAGGGCCGGTATTTTTCACATCAATCTTTCTGTGTGGCCAATCCTGCCTGCTTCTTCTGGCGGTTCACTTTGATGTAGTAACCCAGCAGCAGTACCGCTACCCACACCAACCCGGCATACAAAGAAACGCGGGTGGTTGGGAAGTAGCCGATCAGACCAATGATGAACACCAGGAAGATGATGGCAATCACCGACGTAAACACGCCGCCACGCAGCGGGAAGTCCAACTTCTTCACCTGGTCTTTGCTCAGGCTGCGGCGGAACGCGATCTGCGAGATCAGGATCATAATCCACACCCACACGGTAGCAAAGGTCGCCAGTGAGGCAATCACCAGGAATACGTCCTTCGGCATCACATAGTTGAGGTATACGGCAATCAGCAGCGCCGCCATCATCACCACTACCGTCACCCAAGGAATACCGTGTTTGGAGATTTTACTGAATACCTTCGGTGCATGGCCCTGCTCTGCCAAGCCGTGCATCATACGGCCAACGCCGAACACATTGCTGTTGATCGCCGACAGCGACGCAGTGATCACCACAAAGTTAAGGATACCTGCCGCCATGGTGATCCCCATGTGCTGGAAAGTGAGAACAAACGGGCTGCCGCTGGTGCCGACCTGGTTCCACGGGTAGATCGACATGATGACAAACAGCGTCCCCACGTAGAACACCAGAATGCGCCATGGCACCGAGTTGATCGCCTTCGGGATCGACACTTTCGGATCTTTGGCCTCACCGGCGGTAATACCGATAATCTCAATGCCGCCATAGGCAAACATCACCAGTTGCAGCGACAGCAACATGCCGATAAAGCCGTTGCTGAAGAAGCCGCCGTTGGTCCACAGATTGCTAATACCGGTCGCTTGGCCGCCGTTGCCAATGCCCCAGATAATGATACCGACACCGGCTGCGATCATGACGATAATGGTGGCCACTTTGAAGAAGGAGAACCAGAACTCCAGTTCACCAAACACCTTCACGCTCATCAGGTTAATCGCACCGATGATCAGCACAATGCTCAATACCCAGATCCAGTGCTGCACCTCGGGGAACCAGACGCCCATATAGATGCCGAACGCCGTCACGTCGGCAATCGCCACGATCAGGATTTCAAAGCAGTAGGTCCAACCGGTGATGTAACCGGCCATCGGGCCAAGGTAATCCTGGGCATAGCGCGAGAACGAACCGGCCTGCGGGTTGTTGACCGACATTTCGCCCAGTGCGCGCATGATGATAAAAGCGATGATACCGCCGATCAGGTAAGCCAGCAGAACGCTGGGGCCCGCCATGCGGATGGCTTCAGCAGAACCGTAGAATAAACCGGTACCGATAGCGGAACCGAGAGCCATAAAGCGAATGTGGCGCGTACTGAGGCCACGCTTCAGCTTATTGGGTGCTGCGGTGGATGACTGTTGTTGCATGGAAATGACCTGTCCCTTTAAACGAACAAAAGCCACGGACAAGTCCGTGGCCCAAAGTTAAGACCGCAGGTTTATGAGTGCACAGTCACTTCGCGGCTGCGTGCAAAAACCCGATCATAAATTGCGACCAGCGCCAACATCAGCAGCGAAGGTGGCAACCATGCCAAACCCTGCACCGCCAGCGGCAGATTATCGGTCCATGCTGGCATCAGATGCTGGAAGCTGGACGCTTTCACGGCGTCAAGAATACCAAACAACAGGCTGACTAACATCACTGGCGCAACAATTCGTGAACTACTGTTCCACCAACGCAGGGTGAAGCTCAGCACCACCAGCACGATGCAAGGGGGATAAATTGCGGTCAGCACCGGGATCGAGATCTTAATCAGATGGCTCAGACCAAGGTTGGAAACCAACATCGAGAACAGGCCCAGAATAAACACCAGCGTCTTGTAAGAAAACGGCAGGTACTGCTCAAAGAACTCGGCGCAGGCACAGGTCAGGCCCACCGCCGTTACCATGCAGGCGATAAAGATCAGCGCCGCCAGGAAGAAACTCCCCAAACCGCCAAAGGTGTTCTGCACGTAGGCATGCAGGATCACCGCGCCGTTGGTGGCATCAGGCGTCAACACGCCGCTGCCGGAACCCAGTTTGAACAGGCTCAGATACACCAGCGTCAGACCGATACCGGCGATCAACCCCGCCAGAATAGTATAACGGGTCAGCAGACCGGCATCTTTCACCCCACGCGAACGTGCAGCGTTGACGATCACGATGCCAAACACCATCGCCCCGAGCGTATCCATGGTCAGGTAACCATTCACGAAACCGGAGGAGAAAGGCACGCTCTGGTAAGCCTCTACCGCCGGAATCGGTGCACCGGCAGGCCACACCAGTGCGGCAATGCCCAGAACAGCCAGCGCTACGATCTTCAGCGGAGCCAGAATATGGCCCACGGTATCGAGCAAGCGGCCCGGATACAGCGAGATACCGATCACCAGCGTAAAATAAACCAGGCTATAGATGAACAGCGGCAGTGGGCCGTCACCGGTCAATGGGGCAATCCCCACTTCAAAGGAAACGGTAGCGGTACGCGGGGTGGCAAACAGCGGGCCGACGGCCAGATAGCACACCGTCGCCAGCAGCAAACCTGCGCTGCGGCCAATCGGCGTACTCAGTGCATCAACACCACCACCCACGCGCGCCAGCGCGATCACCGTTATCACCGGTAAACCCACGGCGGTGATCAGAAAACCGAGTGCCGCAGTCCAGACGTGCTCGCCGGACTGCAAACCCACCATCGGCGGGAAGATAATGTTCCCGGCACCGACGAACAAGGCGAAGGTCATAAACCCCAACGCCAGAATATCTTTTGATGTTAAACGCTGACTCATAGGATGTTGTGTTGCCTGTAAAAATGAATAAATTTCCGCCAGTGTGGTGGCAAAATGCCTGAATTGGGTTGCTGGTCTGCCATTGCATCCTGAGACAAAAAAGCACAAAAAACGCACAATAACCGGCGCTTCGTCCTTGCTCGAAAGATGACCACTCATGATGATGGGCAGAATTTTAGAAGTTATATCCCCGACAGATTTCAAGCTGTAGCCAACGGCAACGGGCTTGAAAGACCAAAGGGTGAATGGAGGTTTAGTC
>JBAQHZ010000340.1:0-7494 GCA_049288585.1 Chania sp. | reverse complement strand
CGCAGTATCTCAGTGTACCCATGGCCTTCGCAGGCTAAACCGGCAAATAGCCGCGCATTTTGCCCTTATTCCCGCGATAACTGGTTAATAGCGGCGCTTATGCTGTCGGTTCCAAACATTCATCTCGTGAGGAAAGCATGCTCGACAAACTGGACGCAGCGCTGCGCTTTGGCCAAGAGGCGCTGAACTTACGTGCCGAGCGGCAGCAGATCCTGGCCGCCAACATCGCCAACGCAGATACGCCGGGCTATCAGGCACGCGATATCGATTTTGCCAGCCAACTGAGCCAGGCGATGGCGCAGGGGCGAGCCAGTGGCATTGCGCTGAATCTGACCTCGGCCCAGCATATTCCGGCGCTAAACGTGCAACCCCCATCGCTGGCGTTGCTGTTCCGCGTGCCGGATCAACCGGCGCTCGATGGCAATACGGTGGATATGGATCGCGAGCGTACCCATTTTGCCGATAACAGCCTGAAATATCAGACCGACCTGACCCTGGTGAGCGGGCAGATCAAGGGCATGATGTCCGTGCTGCAAGGAGGATAACGAGTATGTCGCTACTGAATATTTTTGATATCTCCGGTTCTGCGCTGTCGGCGCAGTCGCAACGGATGAACGTCAGCGCCAGCAACATGGCGAACGCCGATAGCGTTGCTGGCCCGAACGGCGAGCCGTACCGGGCCAAACAGGTGGTGTTTCAGGTAGCCGCCGCGGCGGGGCAAGCGACCGGCGGCGTGCGCGTGGCGCAAATGATGGACGATCCGGCCCCCGATCGCCTGGTGTTTCAGCCCGGCAACCCGCTGGCGGACGCCAAAGGCTACGTGCGCATGCCCAACGTTGACGTGGTGGGTGAAATGGTTAACACCATTGCCGCTTCACGCAGCTATCAGGCCAACGTTGAGGTGTTGAACACCACCAAATCCATGATGATGAAAACCCTGACGCTGGGTCAGTAACCGGAGCTTGTTATGGCGATTGCCGCAACCACCAATGAATCACAGGACAACAGCATTGCCGGTGCCAACGGCCGCAACAGCACCAGCGCAGACCTACACAACAATTTCCTGACGTTGCTGGTGGCGCAACTGAAAAATCAGGATCCGACCAACCCGATGCAGAACAACGAGCTGACCACGCAGCTGGCGCAGATCAACACCGTCAGCGGTATTGAAAAGCTGAACACCACGCTCGGGGCGATTTCCGGCCAGATCAACGGCAATCAGTCAATTCAGGCCAGTTCGCTGATTGGTCACGGTGTGATGGTGCCGGGGAAAGAGATCCTGGTGGGCAATCAGGGGGGCAAGGTGAGTACCACGCCTTTTGGCATTGAGCTGGAGCGCAGCGCCGATGCGGTCACCGCCACCATCAGTGACGCCAGCGGCAAAGTGGTACGTACTCTTGATCTCGGCGGGCTGAGTGCAGGCGTGCATTCATTTGCCTGGGATGGCTCGCTGGAAGATGGCACCAACGCCCCGGACGGAGCTTACAGCGTGGCGTTCGCAGCCAAAAGCGGCAGCGAACAGCTGGTGGCGCAGCCGCTGCGTTTTGCCAAGGTGAACGGCGTCACGCGCGGGGCAGATGGCGCGAAACTGGATCTGGGCATGGCGGGATCCGCCACGCTGGACGATGTGCGCCTGATCTTATCCAAGTTTTGGGCTGCGGATAACAGGGAATGAACTCCCTCGACGGCGATGGATTGCTGAGCCCATCCAAATAACTCTATCTTCGGAGAATAATATGGCTTTTTCACAAGCAGTCAGCGGTCTGAACGCGGCAGCCACCAATCTGGATGTGATCGGTAATAACATTGCCAACTCCGCCACCTTCGGCTTCAAATCCGGCAGCGTTTCCTTTGCGGATATGTTTGCGGGTTCACAGGTTGGGCTGGGGGTGAAAGTGGCGGGGATCACTCAGAACTTCAAAGATGGAACCACCACCAATACCAACCGTTCGCTGGACATTGCCATCAGCCAGAATGGTTTTTTCCGTATGCAGGATGCCGACGGTGGGATTTTCTTCACCCGCAACGGCCAGTTCAGAATGGACGAAAACCGCAATATTACCAACATGCAGGGCCTGAGCCTGACGGGTTATCCGGCCAGTGGAACGCCACCGGCAATCCAACAGGGGGCCGAGCCGGTGCCGCTGAATATCCCGGAAGGGATGATGATCGCGCGAGCCACCACCTCCGGCAACATGGTGGTTAACCTGAGATCCACCCATCCGGTACCGCAAGTAACGCCGTTTGCGCCGAACCAAACCGACTCGTTCAATTACGTCAACACCATTACCACCTACGATTCGCTGGGCAATGCCCACAACGTCAACGCCTATTTTGTTAAAACGGCGGATAACCAGTGGGATGTTTACACCCAGGACGGCAGCGTGAGCGGTTCTCCCGTCGGGAAAGCGGGCAGCCTGAATTTCAACACCAGCGGGGTTTTGACCGATACGCGGGATGCGGCTGGCAACCCCAGCACCACGCCGTTCAACCTGGCGGTGCCAATGTCGGCCAAAGACGGCGCACCGGCACAAACCTTCAACCTGAACTTTGCCAACAGCCTGCAACAGAACGTGGGCAGCGATTCTGTCAGCAAGATTGCTCAGAATGGTTACGCTACCGGTGAGTACAAAGGCTTTGAGATCAACAAAGACGGCAGCGTGGTAGGGGTGTATTCCAACCAGCAGACCCAACTGCTGGGCCAGATCGTCCTGACCAACTTCTCGAACCCGGAAGGGCTTTCAGCACAGGGGGATAACCTGTGGCAGGCTACGGGCACGTCGGGCCAGCCGCGCGTAGGCCTGGCCGGTGGCGGTGGGTTCGGCACGCTGACCAGCGGCGCGCTGGAATCTTCCAACGTCGATCTCAGCCAGGAATTGGTGAGCATGATCGTCGCGCAGCGTAACTACCAATCGAACGCGCAGACCATCAAAACCCAGGACTCGATCTTACAGACGTTAGTCAGCCTGCGTTAAGAGGACTGAATTATGGATCACGCGATTTATACCGCCATGGGCGCCGCACGCCAGACGCTGGAGCAGCAGTCGGTTACGGCAAATAATCTGGCCAACGCCTCCACGCCCGGCTTTCGTGCGCAACTGGTAGCGCTGCGTGCGGTGCCGGTTGACGGGCCGAGCTTGCAGACGCGCACTTTGGTAACGGCCTCCACGCCGGGTGCCGATATCAGCCAGGGGCCGCTGAATTACACCGGCAGGCCGCTGGATGTGGCGCTGCAACAGGACGGTTTTCTGGCGGTCAGCCTGCCGGACGGCAGCGAAGCCTACAGCCGCAACGGCAGCATTCAGATCTCCGCCAACGGGCAACTGACGGTACAGGGGCAGCCGCTGATGGGCGACGGCGGGCCAATCGAAGTTCCCCCCCAGGCGCAACTGACCATCGCCGCAGATGGCACTATTTCGGCGCTGAATGCTGGCGATCCGCCGAATACCGTGGCGCAAATTGGCCGCTTGAAGCTGGTAAAGGCCGAGATGCGTGACGTGATGCGCGGTGATGATGGCCTGTTCCATCTGACCGCCGCCAGCCAGCAGCAGCGTGGCAACAGGTTGCCAAACGATCCGCAGGTGCGGGTGATGCCGGGGGTGCTGGAAGGCAGCAACGTTAAACCGATGGAAACCATGGTGGAGATGATCGCCAACGCCCGCCGGTTTGAAATGCAGATGAAGGTCATCCACAGCGTGGACGAAAACGCACAGCGTGCCAACGCCTTGCTGTCAATGAGTTAAGTGCCGAGGAAGATGCCATGATCCCATCGTTATGGATTGCCAAAACCGGTCTGGATGCGCAGCAGACTAATATGGACGTGATCGCCAACAACCTGGCCAACGTCAGCACCAACGGTTTCAAGCGCCAGCGCGCGGTGTTTGAAGATCTGTTGTACCAAACCATGCGCCAACCGGGGGCGCAGTCTTCGGAACAGACCACGTTGCCTTCCGGCTTGCAGATCGGCACCGGCGTGCGCCCGGTGGCCACCGAACGCATCCACAGCCAGGGGAATCTGTCGCAGACCAACAACAGTAAAGATGTGGCGATCAAAGGGCAGGGATTCTTTCAGGTCATGCTACCGGACGGCAGCCAGGCTTATACCCGTGACGGTTCGTTCCAGATCGATCAGAACGGCCAACTGGTGACGGCCAGCGGTTTTCAGGTGCAACCGGCGATCACCATTCCCGCCAATGCTTTGAGCATTACCGTTGGCCGTGACGGGATCGTCAGCGTCACCCAGCAGGGGCAAACCACTGCTCAGCAGGTGGGGCAACTGACCCTGACCACCTTTATCAACGACAGTGGCCTGGAGAGCGTGGGCGAAAACCTGTATCAGGAAACCGAAGGCTCCGGTGCGCCGAATGAAAGTACCCCCGGCCTGAACGGGGCTGGTCTGCTGTATCAGGGGTATGTGGAAACCTCTAACGTCAACGTGGCGGAAGAGTTGGTCAGTATGATCCAGACCCAGCGTGCCTATGAAATCAACAGCAAAGCGGTATCGACCTCCGATCAGATGCTGCAAAAGCTGACGCAGCTGTAACGGGTGGGAGATCGCCGTGGTAAGCACCAATTTAACGGTTTGTTGGTTGTTTCTTTGCGCCATGGCGTTACTGACGCTCAGCGGCTGTGCCTATCTTCCGCGCACGCCGCTGGTGGAAGGGGCGACCACGGCGCAACCGGCACCGGCAGGCGCACCGGTGCCAAACGGTTCGATTTTCCAGGCGGCGCAGCCGATGAACTATGGCTATCAACCGCTGTTTGAAGATCGTCGTCCACGCAATATCGGCGATACCCTGACCATTGTGTTGCAGGAAAACGTTAGCGCCAGCAAGAGTTCGTCGGCCAATGCCAGCCGCAACGGGGCGAGCACATTCGGCGTTGCGATCTCACCGCGTTATCTCGAGGGCCTGCTGGGCAATGCGCGCGCCGATATGGATATCTCCGGTGACAGCACTTTCGGTGGTAAAGGCGGGGCCAACGCCAATAACACCTTTAGCGGCACCATTACCGTGACCGTCGATCGGGTTTTGGCTAACGGCAACCTGCATGTGGTGGGGGAAAAGCAGATCGCCATCAATCAGGGCACCGAATTTATTCGTTTTTCCGGCGTGGTCAATCCGCGCACCATCAGCGGCAACAATGCGGTCACCTCAACACAGGTGGCAGATGCCCGCATTGAATACGTCGGCAATGGTTACATCAATGAAGCGCAGACCATGGGCTGGTTGCAGCGTTTCTTCCTGAATGTTTCACCGTTTTAAACTAGCGCGTTTCAAGACAGGCCAGCGAGGTGACAATGTTAAAGAAAATAGTATTGATGCTGCTGATCAGCGCACTGACGTTGCCCGCTCACGCCGAACGCATCCGTGACTTGGTTAAGGTGCAAGGGGTGCGTGACAACGCCCTGATCGGTTATGGATTGGTGGTGGGATTGGACGGCTCCGGCGATCAGACCATGCAGACCCCGTTCACCACCCAAAGCATGAGCAATATGCTGTCGCAGCTGGGGATCACCGTTCCCCCCGGCACCAATATGCAGTTGAAAAACGTGGCAGCGGTGATGGTGACCGCTAAGCTGCCGCCGTTCTCCCGCGCGGGCCAGAACATCGACGTGGTGGTATCTTCCATGGGCAACGCCAAAAGCCTGCGTGGTGGCACCTTGCTGATGACGCCGCTGAAAGGCGTGGATAACCAGGTTTACGCCTTGGCGCAGGGCAACGTGCTGGTGGGCGGTGCTGGAGCGGCGGCCGGGGGCAGCAGCGTACAGGTCAACCAACTGGCGGGCGGGCGCATCAGCAACGGCGCGACGATCGAACGTGAACTGCCTACCACCTTTGGTCAGGACGGTGTGATCATTCTGCAACTGAACGATGATGACTTTACCCTGGCGCAGCAGATCAGCGATGCCATTAACCGCCAGAGCGGCAGCGGCACCGCATCGCCGCTGGATTCGCGTACCGTGCAGGTGCTGGTACCGCGTGGCAACAGTTCGCAGGTGCGTTTTCTGGCGGACGTTCAAAATATCAACATCAATATAGGGACCATGGATGCCAAGGTGATCATCAATTCCCGTACCGGTTCAGTGGTGATGAATCGCGATGTGATGCTTGATTCCTGCGCGGTGGCCCAGGGCAACCTGTCAGTGGTGGTCGATCGTCAGGAGATCGTCAGCCAGCCGGATACCCCGCTGGGTGGTGGCCAAACGGTGGTGACGCCCAATACCCAGATTTCGCTGCAACAGCAGGGCGGATCGTTGCAGAAAGTGAACGCCAGCGCCAATCTGAACAACGTGATTCGTGCCTTGAATGCGCTGGGGGCTACGCCGATCGATCTGATGTCGATTTTGCAGGCGATGCAGAGTGCGGGTTGCCTGCGTGCCAAGCTGGAGATTATCTGATGAGCAGCGATCTGATGGCGGTCTCGGGAGCGGCCTATGATACTCAGGCGCTGAACAGCCTGAAACGCGATGCTGCCGCCGATCCGCAGGGCAACCTGAAGCAGGTCGCCCAACAGGTTGAGGGCATGTTCGTACAGATGATGCTGAAAAGCATGCGCGCCGCGTTGCCGCAGGATGGCGTGCTGAGCAGCGACCAAACCCGGCTGTACATTTCGATGTACGATCAGCAGATTGCCCAGCAGATGGCGCAGAAAGGGTTCTGGCTGGCAGAGATGATGGCCAGACAGCTTGCTGCGGCAAATAGTGAACCAAGCGAAATGGCGGGGGCCGTGCCGATGCTGTTGGATAACCAAGTGCTGCAACGGTTGCCGATTCAGGCGCTGGGGCAGATAGTGCGCCGGGCGCTGCCGAAAGCGCCAGCGGTAGCTGCCGTGCCGCTTAGCAATGGCAACTTTGTCGCGCAGTTGTCGGGGCCAGCAAGGATTGCCAGTTTGCAAAGCGGAATTCCGCATCAGTTGATTGTGGCGCAGGCGGCGCTGGAGTCAGGCTGGGGCAAGCGCGAAATCCCCACCGCCGAGGGAACGCCAAGTTACAACCTGTTTGGCATCAAGGCGGGCAGCAGTTGGGATGGGCCGGTGACGGAAATCACCACCACCGAATTTGAGCAGGGGGCGGCGAAGAAGATCAAGGCCCGCTTCCGCGTGTACAACTCCTATGTGGAAGCGATCGGTGATTACGTCAAGCTGCTGACCAACAACCCGCGCTATGCCAATGTGGCCGCCGCGCGCAGCCCGGAGCAGGCGGCGCACGCGCTGCAACAGGCCGGTTATGCCACCGATCCGCACTACGCCAAAAAACTGGTCAGCGTGATTCAGCAGATGAAAAGCGCCGATGAGCGGGTAGCGAAGGCTTACGGTCAGGGGGCGGAGGAGTTGTTTTGAGGGGGATTTTATTAGTTGGACAGTTTCTTGTTCACATTTTGAGATAAGAGCATGAGTGTTTATTTCGGTCGCTTAACATGTTGTGTTCATTTGATACTGTGATGAACGCGCCCGAGCAGGGGGCTCAAGAGCCAGCCCCCTGCACCCCGGCCC
>JBAQHZ010000339.1:0-4254 GCA_049288585.1 Chania sp. | reverse complement strand
TGATCTTTTACGGCAATTCCCATTACACCTGACTTACAGAGACGAACACGTTGTGTATAAGAGACAGCCGAGGGATAGGGAACTGGTTAGCCTTAACTGACCGGCATTGCGCTGTGGCGGGTTTTTTTACGCTTATTGCAAATAAACTGTGAACTGCTTTGCACTCTAACCCTTTGAGCGTGAATGAAGATTGCTACGGAGTGTGAGCTCTGTCAAAGTATCGCCCTCACCCCGGAGGGAACATGGTTCTGCAATCAACGCGTTGGCTCGCTCTCAGCTATTTCACCTATTTCTTCTCTTATGGCATTTTTCTTCCGTTCTGGAGTGTCTGGCTAAAAGGTGAGGGTATCCCACCGGAAACTATCGGCATCTTGCTGGGGGCCGGGCTGGTGGCTCGTTTCCTGGGTAGCTTGCTGATTGCACCGCGCGTCAAGGATCCTTCCCATCTCGTTACCGCATTGCGCCTGTTAGCACTGCTGACGCTGGCGTTTGCCATTGGCTTCTGTTTTGGTAACGGCTGGGCCTGGCTGATGCTGGTGATTGCCGGTTTCAACCTGTTCTTCTCACCGCTAGTACCCTTGACCGATGCGCTGGCTGCTACCTGGCAGCGGCAGATTACGATGGATTATGGCCGGGTACGCTTATGGGGATCGCTGGCTTTTGTGATCGGTTCGGCGTTAACCGGCAAGCTGGTTTCCGTCTGGGGCCATAATGCGATTTTGTACAGCTTGCTGCTCAGCCTACTGGCGATGCTGCTGGGGATGTTGCTGAAACCCAGCGTAATGCCGCAGGGAGAAGCGCGTGCCCAGAGTGAAATCACCCGATCCTGGCGTGAACTGCTCAGTGAAGGGCCGGTTTGGCGTTTTCTACTGTGTGTCACTTTACTGCAAGGGGCACATGCCGCTTACTACGGCTTTGCTTCCATCTATTGGCAAGAGGCGGGATACTCTGCCGCCACCATTGGCTACCTGTGGTCGCTGGGTGTGGTGGCCGAGGTGATTATCTTTGCCAGCAGCAATTTCCTGTTCCGGCGCTGGAACGCGCGTAACCTGTTGCTGCTTTCGGCAGTGTGCGGCCTGCTGCGCTGGGGCCTGATGGCGTCTACCACGGAAATTATGGGTTTGCTGTTGATGCAGGTGCTGCACTGCGGCACTTTCACCGTATGCCACTTGGCGGCGATGCGCTTTATCGCTGCACGTCAGGGGGCGGAAGTGATCCGTTTACAGGCAGTTTATTCTGGATTGGCGATGGGGGGCGGTATTGCCATTATGACCGTGCTGGCCGGTTTCCTGTTTGAGCACTTGCAGGGCGGGGTATTCTGGGTAATGGCCGCAGTGGTACTGCCCGCGTTATTTATCCGTCCGCCGGCGGCAGCTAGCAGTCGTTAAGGTTTTTCCAGCAGCGCACGGAGCACTTTGCGCTGCTGGCGTGCCAACGGCAGTTCGATATAAATCAGCGATGGATCTTCCGTTGCATAAGGGCTGATCACCAGAGTGACCCCTGGCGGCGCGCCAGAGTGCTGATAATCCGCCAGTGGCAGGTATTTGATGTTGAGCGGCAACAGCGTCAGTTCACGGAGCTGATATTCCACTTCTTCTTCCAACTGCGGGTTATCTAGCGTCAGCAATAGCAGCTGTTTTTCCTGCAATGCATTATCCTGCATCAGCCAAGCACCAAAGCTGATGGCGACCAGCCCGGCTTCTTCGCGTGAAAACCGAATACCATATTCCTGTTCAAACGGTGTTAATGCTCCCTGCGTGGTACGCATCAAGCGTGGATATTTTCGCACCACCTCTTCCAACAGCAGATTGTCGATGCCGATAGCAAAGCGGCAGCGTTCCACGGCCGGAGCCAGATGGGCGAACAGCTGGCTGATGAGCTCTTCCCTGCTGCTGAAGTTCATACCGGAGAGTTGTTGAAACCGTTCCACCATGCGCTCAATGGCGGCCATCAAGCGCCGATCCTCCGCCGAATCGCTGCTTTTGTAGCTGTGGTTTTTCATCATGACCAGCATCAGCACCAGAAAATCGCTCTCGCAAGTCTCCGCAGGCTGGTTGAACAACCGGCTCAGCGCTTGATGCAGTTCATGAGCGGCAGGTTGCTCCGGCTTGCACTGTAGCCACTCATGTTGGGCTCGATCGAAATCGGGGTGATGCTGGTGTTGGCGATCCCAGGCGCAATAGCAGAGATAGTGCTGCAAGAGTTGCCGATCGCGTTGGTCGAAACAGCGGTTAAGCCATTGCTCACACTGGTTGATGCACAATTCCAGCGCCGGTACTTGCTGGTGATTGAGTGATATCGCCTGCTGAAGCTGCGGGCCAAAATGCTGTTCGACAAATTCCTGGCTGCAACGCAAGGCTCGCCGCAGCCAGTGCAGCAGGCAAAGGCGCTGGTTGAGCGTACTGCCCAGAATCTGGTAGCCATCATCGGGATTACCGCCGATAGCCAGATGGTGGAAACGCTGGATTTCACTGGCAACCTCGGCTATATCTTGCCGGGCAGTGGGGAGGTCGACGCCATTGATTCGGCTGATAGTCTCCAGTTGTACCGCAGGCACCGGCGTGTACAGCATCAGTAGCAGATTGCAGCGCCGTTGTTGACCGGAGAGCTCAGGCACAGAAGAAGTGTCTAGGCTCATATCACCTTCTGGAAGGTTATGTTTAAATTCTGCTTAAGCATAGCAAAAGGCATTGTGGCGGCACGGTTGTTGCCTCTGGTTTTCGTTCGGCTTATAACTTTCGTCACAGTTCTTCTGTGCTTCAGGGTTGCTTGAAGCGTGGTTTATGTTACTTTATAACAATAATGAGTATGATTTGATGATGAATCTACGTGGCTTGTTGGCCGGCTTGTTGAGTTTTTTCTGCGTGGGGGCGGCTGCTCATCCACACAGTTTTATCGATATGAACACCACCTTTGTGGCGAAAGATCAGAAACTGATCGGTTTGAAAATGGTTTGGGTTATGGATGAAATTACCTCGGCAGACCTGCTGTATGACGCAGAAAATGCCAAAAGCGACTCGGAAATCTGGAAGAAACTGGCGGCAGAAGTGATGGCCAATGTGCTGGGGCAGCACTATTTCACCGATATTTATCGCGACGGCAAACCGGTGAAATATCTGAATCTGCCGACGGAATATCATCTTTCCCGTCAGGGCCGCCAAGCGGTGCTGGAATTTGTGATGCCACTGGCCGAACCGCAGGCGCTGGCCGGTAAGCCGTTTGAGATTTCTACTTACGATCCCACCTATTTTGTCGATATGGCCTATCAGGATAAAAAAGCGCTGCATCTGCCGCCAGAAATAGCGCAGCAATGCAAGTTCAGCCTGGTTACGCCGAAACCGGATTCATCATTGCAGGCTTATGCATTGTCTCTCGATAAGAATGATTCACCCGGCGAGGACATGGCGCTGGGGCAGCAGTTTGCACAACGGGTGACGTTGCAATGTCAGTAAATCTCAGCCAGCCTGCTACGGGTAAATGCCATTGGCTATTCAGCCTGTGGCCATTGTTGCTGCTGTTTATCGCCTTGGCGGTGGGAGCACAGTTGGTGTGGCATTATTGGCCGCAGTTATTAATGCAAAGCGTGCTGTGGCAAAAAGAGTTCCATCAGCAAATGGCTGCGCTGTTGCAACAGGTCAGGGCTGCACCGCAACAAGCTGGGTTGGCCTTGATGCTGTTCAGCCTGAGCTACGGTGTGCTGCATGCGCTTGGGCCGGGCCACGGCAAAGTGGTGATCGCCACTTATCTGGCCACCCATCCGGCGCAACTGAAAAGCAGTTTGCAACTGACGTTTGCCGCTTCGCTGCTGCAAGGGTTGGTGGCGATTGCTTTGGTCACGCTGGTATTGGTAGTGTTGCAGCTCTCTTCCCGTCAGTTACATCAAAGCAGTTTTTGGCTGGAGAAGGGCAGTTTTATTCTGGTGATATTGCTTGGCGTGTTGCTCACTTGGCGGGCGCTCAAACGTTTATATCAGGCAGTGAAAGGCATGCGGCCAGCGCCGACGATGCGTATTAGCAGTTTACAACCGCTGCCAGCGGATCATGTTCACAGTGCCCACTGCGGTTGTGGGCACCGGCATTTACCCAGCGATGCCGAACTGCAAGCAGGCAGTGATTGGCGTACCCGAACGGCGATCGTGCTGGCAATGGGTATGCGCCCATGTTCCGGTGCGATTCTGGTGTTGCTGTTTTCCAAAGTGATTGGCGTGTTTACCTGGGGAGTGATTTCGGCGCTAGCGATGGCGCTGGGTACTTC
>JBAQHZ010000338.1:0-5835 GCA_049288585.1 Chania sp. | reverse complement strand
GCAGACACGGCGCATAAGCGACCGCGCCACGGACGGCGCGTTCATCACATTGCCAATGTGTACACAATATGTTTAGCGACCTAAATAAACACTCATTCCCCTACCTCAAGATGTGAACAAGAGACAGACCTGTGGTAGAGGGCCGGGGTGAAGGGCTTTAGTTCGGTGAAATTCCCCTGATCCTAACTCTCAATTGTTGTTAGGTTTTGCGAAGAGCCGTTTTTCCCTCAGGCTGTGGGCGATACTGCCGCCATAGGCCGATCAGCCTCAGGTATTTCTGTTTCACCTGTTCGATTAAGGCGGCATCGTCGATCTCACCCTGTAGCCAGAGACGGGAAGGGGGGCCAAAGATGGTGCGGCCAACCGCGAACCCTTTCACCCAGCGGGCGTCTGCGGCAGCGGCAAAGCCCGCTTGCAGCGTGGCTTCCGGTGCATCCAGCCCCAGGATCAGTATCCCACGGCAGAACGGATCCTGCGCCTCAAGCAGTGCGCCCACCTCTTGCCAGTTGGCGGCGCTCAGCGGGGGGAGTTTCCACCAGTCGGGCTTGATCCCCAAGCGGTAGAAATGTTCCAGCATGGCCAGATAGTGGCGCTGGTCTTTGTCTGCGCTGCTCTCCGGCAAAATCACCTCAAGCAACAGTTCGTGGCCGGACTTGCAGCAACCGCGATACACCTCGGTAATCCATTCATCCTGTTCACGGCGCAGTTCAGCCGCATCCTGCGGATGATAGAACACCAGGCATTTCACCACATGTTCCTGCGGCCAATCGAGTAACTGTGAGCCGATATTACCGTGCTCCAACCGCAATGGGCGCGAGCCTGGCTGCTCAACCGGGCGGCCAATCCACCAGCCTTGGCCGGTGATTTCATTCAGCACTGCCTGGCCGTAGGTGGTATCCGCCAGAATGCCGCTGTTGCCCTTAAGGCCGCCTTCTGTCGCCGCTGCCTGAGCTGCGCTCAGCAACAGGGTTTTCAAGCGGGGAATGCGATCTTGGCCAACGCCCGCTTGATGCGCCATATCTGCCAACTGTTTACGGTGATCGAAGGCAAACACGCACAGCTCGGGCCATTGCTGTTTACGCGTGGTCACCCGGTGCAGATGGTTCAGGTGTGCATCGCGATCCGGGCGTGGCACCTGCTGTTCACGCTG
Source organism: Chania sp. (assembly GCA_049288585.1). Lineage (GTDB taxonomy): Bacteria > Pseudomonadota > Gammaproteobacteria > Enterobacterales > Enterobacteriaceae > Chania. The sequence goes on along the minus strand of JBAQHZ010000338.1, from coordinate 4,685 downwards.
CAAATAGTCATCCAGTTCCCGCTTGGTGGGCATCGCCGGTGCGCAACCGTGGCGCGACACCACTAGGGCTCCGCAGGCGTTGGCGTAGCGGCAGGCCTGATCCCAACCTTCGTCATTCAGGTAGCCGCGCAGCAGGCCGGACATAAAAGCATCCCCCGCGCCCAGCACGTTGAGCACCTCAACCCGCACGCCGGAGTGCAGTTTCACCTGCTGCCAATCCTCGGCGATTTCGCCTTCAAAGACGGAGCAACCCTGTGCGCCGCGTTTGCACACCAGCGTTGCCTGGGTGGTTTTACGCACGTTTTGCAGGGCGGTCAGGGTATCGGTGCTGCCACCGGCAATATGAAACTCTTCTTCGGTACCGACGATCAGATCGAAATGATGCAGCGCCTCCTGCAACTCGCGGGTGACTTTCTCTGATTCGACGAAGCGGGTTTCACCATCCCCCAACGAGGTCAGCCCCCACAGCACCGGGCGGTAATCGATGTCCAGCGCGGTGCGCAGCCCGTGGCGGCGGGCATATTCCAGCGCTTTCAGCACCGCCGCGCGGGTATTGGGGTGCGAAAGGTGGGTGCCGGTGATCGCCAACGCTCTGGATGAGGCGATGTAGTTTTCATCGATATCCTCTGGCGCGAGGGCCATATCGGCGCAGTTTTCGCGGTAAAAAATCAGCGGGAAGGTTTCCTGATCCTTGATGCCGAGGATCACCAACCCGGTCAGGCGCTGTTTATCGGTGATCAGGTATTGGGTATCGGCCCCAACGCGCTGTAGCTCTTCACGCAGGAAACGGCCCATGTGCTCATCCCCCACGCGGGCCAACATGCCGGACCTGAGCCCCTGAATCGCCGTACCGTATGCCACGTTGCCGGACGAGCCGCCAAGGTATTTGGCAAATGTGCTGGCATCTTCCAGGCGTGCGCCAATTTGTTGCGCATAGAAATCGACAGCGATGCGCCCCAGGCAGATGACATCAAGCTGCTTGTGTTGTGTAGCCATACCCGTTTCCTTCTGTATTAAGCGAAACCCGACTGCGATCCGGTCAAAGCGATGAGTAAATTATGAGGAATAAAAATTTCAATTTCAATGTTGAATGAAATTTAAACCACGAAAAGGTGAGATGGCTGAAAATGGCGTAAAACCGGGCGGAGCGGCAGCTAGACCGTGCTATTGCTGGCCTACGGCGATCGCTGAGCAAAGCCAAGCCTGACGGGAGTTGGTTAACTATTAGGTGGTAATAGATTAGCGTTTTTTGCATCCTCACGATAAAGAAAATTAATAACCTTATGAATTACAACTATAAATAGGCTTTCGGATTCACTGGTTCTGCGATCTTTATCGCAAAATGAAATATTTTTTCTGTTATTAAATTTTATGGAAAATATATTTGTTTATAATCGGTGGCGTTTCAGATTGTTCGACATCGCACGGTTTCTCAGGCCCGAGCATGGCATCCCGTTGCAGGGCACCTACGGATAACGAATCGAAAGGGTGAGTAAATGGGGAAGATCAGGTTAACCATGGCGCAGGCGCTGGTCAGATTTCTCGATAACCAGTACCTGTTGGCAGATGGCGTAGAAACCAAGTTCGTCAAAGGCATTTTTGCGATCTTTGGCCACGGTAACGTGCTCGGTCTGGGGCAGGCGTTGGAGCAGGATTGTGGCGATCTGCGGGTGCATCAGGGGCGCAACGAGCAGGGCATGGCGCATGCCGCTACCGGCTTTGCCAAACAGAAACTGCGGCGGCAGATCTATGCCTGTACCTCGTCCGTCGGCCCCGGAGCGGCCAATATGATCACCGCTGCGGCCACCGCCACGGCCAATCGTATTCCGCTACTGCTGCTGCCGGGCGATGTGTTTGCCTCGCGTCAGCCGGACCCGGTATTGCAGCAGATTGAGCAGTCTTACGATCTCAGCATCAGCACCAACGACGCTTTCCGCGCCGTCAGCAAATATTGGGATCGCATCGTGCGCCCAGAGCAACTGATGAGCGCCTGCATCAATGCCATGCGCGTACTCACCGATCCGGCCGAAACCGGTGCCGTTACGCTGTGTTTGCCGCAGGACGTGCAGGGTGAAGCCTACGACTACCCGGATTACTTCTTCCAAAAGCGGGTGCATCGCCTCGATCGCCGTCCGGCAACCGCAGGTATGTTGGCCGAGGCGCTGGCATTGCTGAAAGGCAAGCACAAACCGCTGTTAATCTGCGGCGGTGGCGCAAAGTATTCGCAGGCCGGGCAGGCGCTTAAGCAGTTTGCCGAGCAGTTTCATATTCCGTTTGCAGAAACTCAGGCTGGGAAGGGCACCATACCTTCAGACCACCCTTATAACCTGGGGGGGATCGGCGAAACCGGCTGCCTGGCGGCCAACATGCTGGCAAAACAGGCCGATGTGGTGATTGGCGTCGGCACCCGCTATAGCGATTTCACCACCTCATCCAAGTGGCTGTTCCAGCACCCGCAGGTAGCCTTCCTCAATATCAACGTCAGCGTGTTTGATGCTGGCAAACTGGATGCGTTGCAGGTGCTGGCAGACGCCCGCGAGGCGTTGGATGCCCTGAGCAACCCACTGGCACAGGCAGATTACCGTTCCGGCTGGGGCGATGATATCCGCAATGCGCTCAACGAGCAGCAGCAGGAAACCCGGCGCGTTTATCAGGCAGCCTATACCGGTGCCGATTTTGTGCCAGAAATCAACGACGCCCTCGATCATGAACGCGTATTTGCTGAATTTATCGAAAAAACCGACTCCGTACTGACCCAGAGCCGGGTGCTAGGCGTGTTGAACCAGCATCTGCCGCCGGACGGCATCATCGTGGCCGCTGCCGGTAGCCTGCCGGGCGACCTACAGCGCGTCTGGCAGAACCGCAGTGAGCACGGTTATCACGTGGAATATGGCTATTCCTGCATGGGCTATGAGGTTAACGCCGCGTTGGGCGTCAAGCTCGCCGAACCACAGCGAGAGGTCTATGCCATGGTCGGCGACGGTGCCTTCATGATGCTGCATTCTGAGCTGGTCACCTCGATCCAGGAAGGCTGCAAAATCAACGTGCTGCTGTTCGATAACATGACTAACGGCTGCATCAACAATCTGCAGATGGGCAACGGCATGGGCAGCTACACCACCGAATTCCGCTTCCGCAACCCGCAGGGCGGCAAGTTGGATGGCGAACTGGTGCCGGTCAACTTCGCCATGCTGGCGGCGGCCTACGGCTGCAAAACCTATAGCGTTACCAACGAGCAGCAACTGATCGACGCGCTGGCGGATGCGCGCAAGCAACAGGTTTCTACCCTGCTGGATATTAAAGTGCTGCCCAAAACCATGGTGCACAACTATCTCAGCTGGTGGCGTGTGGGCGGGGCCCAGGTGGCCGAAAGTGAAAAAATCGCCGCAGCGGTTCGCCAGCAGCAAGAGAACATTGATAAAGCCCGCGACTACTGAATTCCCAGACATTACATCTGCCGTACATATGCGAGGAAAGCGAGAATGACATTGAATATTGGGGTGATTGGTACCGGAGCCATCGGCAGAGATCATATTCGCCGTTGCAGCAAAGTGCTGCAAGGCAGCCGTATTGTGGCAGTGAATGATATTAACCGTGACAGCGCGGCCAAAGTGGTCAGTGAGTTGAAACTGGATGCGCAGGTGTACGACAACGGCCACGATCTGATCCGTGCCGCCGATGTACAGGCGGTGTTGGTCACTTCATGGGGCCCAAGCCATGAAGAGTTTGTGCTGGCGGCGATTGCGGCGGGTAAACCGGTATTCTGCGAGAAGCCGCTGGCGGTCACTGCACAGGGCTGTAAAAACATCGTCGAAGCCGAAGCCAAACAGGGCAGGCGGCTGGTGCAGGTCGGCTTTATGCGTCCTTACGATCAGGGCTACCGTGCGCTAAAGCAGGTGCTGACCAGCGGCCAGATTGGTGAGCCCTTAATGCTGCACTGTGCGCATCGTAACCCGACGGTTGGCGAGGCCTACACCACGGATATGGCGATTACCGATACGCTGATCCACGAGATCGATGTGCTGCGCTGGCTGCTGGACGATGACTACGTTTCTGTGCAGGTGGTGTTCCCACGCAAGTCTTCCAAAGCCTATTCGCATCTCAAAGACCCGCAGATTGTGCTGCTTGAAACGGCCAAGGGAACCCGCATCGATGTGGAAATCTTTGTGAATTGCCAGTACGGCTACGATATTCAGTGCGAAATCGTCGGTGAAAGCGGTATTGCCAAGTTACCGGAGCCTTCTTCCGTGCAAATGCGCAGCGGGGCTAAGCTTTCCACCGAGATCCTCACCGACTGGAAAGAGCGCTTTATTGATGCCTATGACGTTGAGCTGCAGGCTTTTATCAACGATGTACAAACCGGCAAGCTGACCGGCCCTTCTGCCTGGGATGGTTATGCCGCAGCGGTTGCTGCCGATGCCTGTATTGCCGCCCAGCTCAGCGGCGAAATTGTGCCGATCCGGCTGCCCGCCCGCCCTGATTTCTACGGTAAATAAATGGGCCGAGGGTGGGGTAATGCCGGTCAGTTAAACGCAAAACTGCATAATTATGCGCAATTGCTAAAGGAGTCGCTCCCTCTCCCCGTGCTGTCTCTTGTTCACATCTTGAGGTAGGGGAATGAGTGTTTATTTAGGTCGCTAAACATATTGTGTACACATTGGCAATGTGATGAACGCGCCGTCCGT
>JBAQHZ010000337.1:0-7616 GCA_049288585.1 Chania sp. | reverse complement strand
GCTAAACACCGCAGTGGTGACACAGGGCGATATTGAGAAAACCGTGCTGGCTACCGGCATCCTGAAACCCTCATTGCAGGTGAGCGTCGGTGCACAGGTTAACGGGCAGTTGACCAAACTGTATGTGAAACAGGGCGATCGCGTTACCCGCGGGCAGTTGTTGGCGGAGATTGATCCTACGCTACAACAGAATGAATTACGTAAATCAGATGCCGCACTGCAAAGCGCTCAGGCACAGAAACAGGTCACTCAAGCGACGCTGCACCAATATCAGCAAGAGTTGAAGCGCCAGCTAAAGCTGGATCGTGACCGATCCGGCGTTAAAAGCGATCTGGAAAAGGCGCAGGCGTTGTTCCAGACGCAGGTAGCGCAGTTAAAGGTTAACGAGGCACAGATTGTGCAGGCTGAGATGGCACTGGAAACCGCCAAGGCTAACTTGGAGTTTACCCGGATCGTGGCGCCGATCGACGGTGAAGTGCTGGGGATTGTCACCAAAGAAGGGCAAACCATTGTTTCGTCTCAGACTGTGCCAACCATCCTGGTACTGGCCAACGTGGATACCATGACGGTCCACACCCGCATTTCTGAAACCGATATCCTGAAAGTGCGCGTGGGGCAACCGCTATGGTTTTACGTGGTTGCCGATCCCAAACAGCGTTATGACAGCGTGATGGGCTCAATTCAGGAAGCGCCGAACGATGCGTTACAGGAGAGTAATTTATCGGCCTCGACGAATCAGCAGCCTTCAGCGGTTTACTACAACGGTATTTTTGCGATTGCCAACCCTGAACGCGTGTTGCGTACTTCCATGACCGCACAGGTGTTTATTATCACCGAACAGGCGAAGAATGCCTTGCGCGTGCCGATTGCCGCGTTGGGTATGCAGCAGGAGAAAGGTCGCTACCAGGTACAGGTGATTGAGGGTGACCAGCCTGTATCACGCTGGATCCGCGTGGGGACCAACGACGAACAGTTCGCTGAAGTGAAAGAAGGTCTTAAAGAGGGTGAGCACGTAGTGTTACCGCAGCAGTCTGGTGGGGGCGTGGGCCATGGATGATCAGCGCTCGCCACTCATTGAGCTGCGCGGTATTTCGCGCCATTTTATCTCCGGGCTACAGACGGTGGCGGTGTTGAAGAATATTTCGCTGACTATCCAGCGTGGCGAAATGGTGGCGATTCTTGGCGCTTCCGGTTCGGGGAAATCCACGCTGATGAACATCATTGGCTGCCTGGATAAACCGACAGAAGGCGAGATGCGCATCAAGGGCATCTCAACGCAATTGGCCAGCAGTGAGCAACTGGCGCAGTTAAGAAGCCAGTACATCGGATTTATTTTTCAGCGCTATCACCTGATGCCTTATCTGAGTGCCGCAGAGAACGTGGCTATTCCGGCACTGTACACGGCAATGCCATCAGTGGAACGGCAAACGCGCGCCGAATACCTGCTTACCCGGCTTGGGTTGCAACAGCGTATGGAGTACAAACCGGCGCAGCTTTCGGGCGGGCAACAACAGCGAGTCAGTATTGCTCGTGCGCTGATGAACGGTGCTGAAATCATTCTGGCCGATGAGCCTACTGGCGCGCTCGACAAGGCCAGCGGGCAGGAACTGATGGGGATATTGCATTCGCTGCACCAGTCCGGTCACACCATTATTATTGTCACCCACGATCGCGACGTTGCCAGCCAGGCACAGCGCATAATTGAAATCAGCGACGGTGAGATTATCGCCGACCGGCGTAATGAAACCATGCCGCCGCTGGAAAACAAACCGGCGATACCGGTGGCGGTAGCTACCGGTCGCGCGCAGTTATGGCAGAGCGTCAAAGAGGCGGTCAAGATGGCCTGGCGTGCGCTGCTTGGGCATCGGGTGCGGGCTTTCCTGTCGATGCTGGGCATCATTATCGGCATCTCTTCCGTGGTATCGTCCATGGCCGTCGGCGAAGGTGCCCGGCAAAGTATTCTCGATCAAATCAGCCAGCTTGGCACCAGCACGTTGGAGATCCGCCCAGGCTTGGGCTGGGATAAACCTCGTCCTGATTTTGCCCGTTCTCTGAAGCTTTCGGACGTTGAGCTGTTGGCGCGCCAACCGTACGTCGATAGCGTTTCTCCGGTGATCAGCAATACCGTGACTGCCGTTCGCGGCGGGAAAGAGGTGTATGTGTCGCTTTCCGGTATCAGCGACGCCTATTTCCGCGTGCGTGGTCTGCGTTTCCTGTCCGGTAACAGCTTTACCCAGAGCGATCTGGAGGGGCGAGAGCCGGTGGTGATCATCGATCCCGATCTGCGCTCAACGCTGTTTGAAAGCGGTGAGAAGCCAGAAGGGCAAATTATCCAGCTTGCGGGTGCACCCTATCGGGTTGGCGGCGTCGCTGAACCCAAAGGGGGAAAATTCAGTGGTATGATGTTGGGGGCCTGGATGCCCTACACCTCATTATTGGAACGTATGTCTGGCAGTATGCCGCTTGAATCGATCACCTTGCGTTTGCGTGACGGTTTCTCACTGAGTGAAGCGCAAAAAGACGTGGAGCGGCTGCTGGAGCAAGCCCATGGTCAGCGAGATTTCTTCACTCAGACCAACGATCAGATGACGGAGACCATGCGCAAAGCGTCGGATTCGATGTCGCTACTGATTACCGCCATTGCGGGCATTTCGCTGCTGGTGGGGGGCGTTGGCGTGATGAACATCATGCTGGTGTCGGTCACCGAGCGGACTCATGAGATCGGTATTCGTCTTTCCGTGGGCGCACGCCCTGCTGACATTATGCGTCAGTTCCTGATTGAAGCGGTGGTGATCTGCTCGCTCGGCGGCATGATTGGCATCATTGGTTCTGGGATCGCTGGGGTGATTTTTGCCCAGGTCACGCAGCAATTCACCATGATCTTCACCTGGCCACCAATCGTGCTCGCCTGCGGTTTTTCGGCGCTGATTGGCTTAGGGTTCGGTTTTTTCCCTGCGCGCAACGCGGCGCGTCTTCACCCTACGGAGGCGCTGGCGCGCGAGTAATGATGAATAAAATTTCTCTAGCCATAACGATCTCACTGTTACTGACCGGCTGCGGTTCCCTGGTGAAAAGTGATTATCAACAACCGATGCTGTCGGTGCCGAAACAGTGGCGGGTGCAAGACACGGGCTCTGGTTTTCTGCAGCAGACCGATCACTGGTGGGACAATTTCAACGATCCGCAACTCTCGACGCTGATTGGCCGGGTGCTGACCAGCAACAACGATCTGGCGATTGCTGGCTTGCAACTGCGGCAGGCGCGGTTGGCCGCCGGGTTGACCAATACCAATTTGACGCCGGATGTTACGGTGAATGGCAGTGCCAGCAACACCAAGAATCTGCGGGAAAACCGCGAGCCGGTGGAGTCTTACGGGGCTTCGGTTGGTCTGAGCTATGAGCTGGATCTGTGGGGGAAACTGGCGCGGGCGCGTGAACAGGCTGAATGGCAAGTTAAAGCATCGGAGCAGGATCGGCAAAATACGGCGTTAACGCTGATTGGCACCACCGCACAGCTCTATTGGCAGATTGCCAACCTGAATCAGCAGATTGTGCATCAGCAAGCGGGTCTGGAGATTGGTAAGCAAACGCTGGAGATCGTCCAGTCACGCTACAGGGCTGGTGGTGCCGGGCAGATCGACCTGTTTCAGGCGCAGCAATCGCTGCTTGATCGTGAAAACCAATATCAGAACCTGCAACAGCAGCGTGAGGCGGCACGTAACGCCATGGCGGTCTTGTTCAATCGTTCGCCGACCGATCGCCAGCCTGAACGGGCTTCGTTGGATATGACACAAAATGTCGCTATTGCTCAGACGTTACCGCTGGAAGTGATTGCTCGCCGCCCGGATGTGCAGGGAGCAGAGGCTCGCTTGCGCGCTACGCTGGCCGGTTCCGACGTTGAACGCCTGAGTTTCTACCCTACGCTGTCGTTGAGTGCCACGCTGGGAGCGGGCAGCGCCATCTTCCAGCAGTGGTTCAGCAATCCGTACCGCACGCTGGGAGCCAACGCTGCGCTGCCCTTTATCCAGTGGAATAAAGTGCAATTGACCATCGAAAAGTCGGAGCTGGACGTTCAGCAGGCGGCGATTACGTTTCGTAGCAAGGTTTACAGTGCGCTGTCCGATGTGGATAACGCCATGACGCAGCGCCTGAGTTATCAGCAGCAGCGCACTAATCAGCAACAGAATATGCAGCTTGCCGAACAGCGCTGGGCGTTGGCAAAGAGCCAGTATGAGGCGGGGGCTGTTTCCTTCCAGACGTTACTGGATGCCGAAGACTCCCTGTTGACCAGCAAGATCAATCTGTCGCAACTGCAATACAACTATCTCAATTCCACCATGACGCTGTGGCTGGCATTGGGCGGCGGTGTGCAAAAAGACAATGATAGGAAAGGAATAAATCATGAATAAAGATGCTTTGCCACGTCGTGTGGTAGTTACCGGGTATGGCGCGGTCACCCCAATGGGAATGAGTGCGGAGCAAAGCTGGGCGTCAATGATGGATTACCAGCTAGGTTACCGTCGTTACGATAAATCCCATGCGGGCATCCAGTCATGCTTTATGGGGCTGATTGACGACGAGCCGAACCTGAAAGGGATCCCTGCGGCGATCCGCCGTCGTTTGCCACGTTTTGCCCGCCTGGTGCTGGGTGCTGCGCGTGAAGCGATGGAGATGGCCTTTGATAGCGCGACTCCGGCAGATTATTACGACTTGCTGGATTGCGGCACCATTATCGGCAGCGGTTGGGCTGGCCAGGATGAAACGCACAGCAACTATGAAGATTATTTGCGCACCGGATTGGGCTCGCCGTTTGGCTGTTTCCTGACCATGCCTAATGCTGCCACGGCGGCCTGTAGCCTCTATTGGGGCCTGCGTGGTTACCAGAACACCCCGATCGCCGCCTGTGCCACCGGTACTATCGCCATTGGTGATGCGTTTGAAGTGATCCGCAGCGGGCGGGCTTCCATGATGCTGGCCGGTGCGGGTGAGTCGTTGCGCACCGATGCCGCCGTTTGGAACATCGATATCTTGCGCGCGCTGGCGCGTGAACAGGAAGACATCACAAAAGCCTGCTGCCCATTCAGCCTCGATCGCAACGGTTTTGTGCTGTCCGAAGGCGCTGCCGTATTGTGTCTGGAAGAGCGTGAAGCCGCATTGGCGCGGGGCGCGACCATTCTGGGTGAGATCAAAGGCTACGGCAACTATTCCGATGCTTTCGATTTCACCGCGCCTGCTGAAGACAAGATTGCCAGAGTGAAAACTATTCAGTCTGCGTTGAAGCAGGCTGGCTTGGCCGCTTCCGAGATTGATTACATCAATGCGCACGGTACTTCAACGCCGCTCAACGATCTGAACGAAACCGAGGCGATCAAACTGGCGCTGGGTGGTGCAGCCTATACCACACCGATTTCCAGCACCAAGTCTTACTCTGGTCACCTGATTGCGGCGGCCGGTAGTTTTGAATCGATCATTTGCTTGCAGGCATTGAAGCATCAACTGATGCCAGCTACTTGCCACCTGAATAATCCCGATCCGGAATGTGACCTGGATTACATCAGCGAAGGACACCGCCCGGCCAAATTACAGAACACGCTGAATCTGAGCTTTGGTTTTGGCGGCGCCAATGCGGCATTGGTGATCGGGCAGGCATGAGCATGAACCTCAACTATACGGTGCGTGATGCAGAAGAGTGGGCGGCCTTTTCCGGGGATTACAACCCGATCCATTTTGACCTGCAGTACGTGCGCAACATGGGGGCCGAGCAGTTAAGCGTCCACGGTATGCGCGCCATGTTGGATATGAAACGCCATCTGAGCGCAGCGCTGCTGGCTGCGACACCAGAGGACGCGTTTTATACCTTCAGCACGCGCCTGCGCCGCCCGGTTCTTTGCCATACCCCGTATCAGCTACAGATTACTGAAAGCGGTAAGCAAATCACCGGCAAGCTGCTCGACAGCGCCACGCAAGAGTGCTGCTTCAGCAGCAAATTAGCGGCGGCTCAGCCGTTGGTGCAGGCGAACTGCGGGCAACAGCATCGGCTCCCTCTTGCTGACGTAATGGCGCTGAGCCAGCAGTTTCCGGGGGATGCATCAGATGTCACTCAGATCTGGGGGTTCTTTGACGCATTACTGTTCCAATTAGTGGTGAAGTCACCGGAAACCCTGGCGATGGTGACTGACACCTTGCCGGAGCTGACGGCGGCGACGCTGATTGAAGTGTTTGCCCAGATCCCGGTGGTGCAGACGCACCATGAAACTCACTTCAGCGCAAAATTATTGAGCCCTGATGCGCATTTTCACCTGGTGGATCATCTGGATTATGCCATCCAACCGATGCTCATCATGGGCAACAGAGACAGCGGTTTCGTGTTACGTACGGAGATCCAGGCCAGAGTGCAACAGCAGCCGCTGATAACGACCGCAGTAACATTGAAAACATGGCCGTTGGCCGGTAATTAAATAAGGATATAAAAATGGAAAAGTACGAACAGGTTTACAGCACCGTTTGCGAAATGATTTGTGATGCGAAAGATCTGGAGATGTCCGATCTGTCACCCGAGATGCCGCTGCACCACTTGAAATTGGACAGTCTGGACTATGTCGAATTGATGGTTCTGGCTAAGCGCGAGTTTGGCGCGACCCTGAGCGCTGAAATGTTTATCGATAAACCGGAAATGACGCTGGGTGAGCTGTGCCAGACTCTGGCAGAACAGCCGAAATAATTGCTATGACTAAACAATGGGTATTAGTTACCGGCGGTAGCCGAGGCATTGGCCGTGCGCTGGTGGAAGAGCTGGCTAAACAGTGGAATGTGGTATTTACCTGTCGTAACAGCCAAGCGCAGAGTGCTGAGGTGATTGCCGCCTGCGCCGGTTTACCCGGCTGGGTAGAAAGTTGCGTCTGCGATGGCAGCGATGAAGAGGCGGTGAACCGGGTTGCCCCAGAGTTGCTGGCGCGTTTCGGTGCGCCTTTTGCGGTGATCCATAATGCCGGTATCACGCTTGACGGCTTGCATATTCAGCAAAACGGCGACAACTGGCGGCAGGTGATGGATACCAATCTGAACGCCATCTTCTATTGGAACCGGCACTTGCTGCCGGCCATGTTGGCGCAGGGTGAGGGGGCATTAGTATTGATGTCTTCTGTTTCCGGGATCAAGGGCAACATTGGTCAAACGGCCTATGCTGCCACCAAAGCGGCGATGATCGGCATGGGGCGTTCACTGGCGCTGGAAGTCGCACGTTTTGGCATCCGGGTGAATTGCCTGCTGCCGGGCATTATTGAAAGTGATATGACGGACGCTATCCCCGCTGAAGCACTGAAAGCGCTGCGCAAGCAAATCCCACTGCGCCGCTTGGGGAAAGCCAATGAAGTGGCTCGTGCTGCGGCATTTATGATTGGCGATGACAGCCTCTATATGACCGGGCAAACCCTGATACTTGATGGCGGTTTGACCGTCTGAGCCCGTGTTTGGCCTATTACTGTGTTGGGGTATCTCACGTACCCCACCTTTCTTTTAAAGCCCGATCTTCCCTTCTGTTACACTCCGCGTATTTCAAACGGCCTGCAGATATGACTATACCCTTCATACTTCAAGTTGCATGTGCGTTGGCTTTCC
>JBAQHZ010000336.1:0-4963 GCA_049288585.1 Chania sp. | reverse complement strand
CTCTACTGTTCGATATTATAGGATTTTACTTAGTGACTGTGAAGGAAGTATTTTCTATCGGTGATAAAAAAAAATAATTATCGATATTAATGTTATTGCTTTCCTTATGGCTTATTGATTTATATTGCTTTTTTTATTCAAGTAACCTTTATCTATCACTGATAGATAAAAATTAATTTACATACCCACACTGATTATTTATAGTTTGAGCCGTTAAAGAATACCTCATGGAAAATGAAAGGCGTGCTTCCTGATAATACGAATCACGGAAGCATTAGAGGTATTGGAAGAATTACCGAACACTATTGCCCGAGCGGTTATTAAACCCTAATCAATAGTATTACATGGAACGATGCTTCGGCATCACATTAAATCATAAATGTGGATTGTCGGCATTTGAAAGGGAAATGTTAAATGAAAAAGAATATTATTGTTGCTACCTTAGTTGCTGCTGCCGCTATGACGACTGTTTCTGCCTTTGCTGCAGATGGCCAGATTAAGTTCACCGGCTCGGTGATCGATGCTGCTTGTAACGTGACTAACGCCACCAGCGGTTCGTTGGATGTAGGTCTGGGTAAAGTGTCTAAAACCGCGTTCACTGATGCGGGTGACAAAACGGCCGCCACCAAATTCACCTTACAGGTGAGCGGTTGCCCAGTTGGCGTAAACAGCGTCAATGTTAAATTCGATGGCAAAACCGTTGCTGGCGACAACAGCGTTCTGGCACTGACTCAGGATGCGGGTGTGGCCACCGGTGTTGGTATCCAGCTGTCTGACGCATCACAAACTGTACTGCCGTTGAATACCTCTTCAACCAATTATGCTCTGACATCCGGTGCGGCCAACCTTGACTTCGTTGCGCGCTATATCGCCACCGCAAAAGACGTAACCAGCGGCCCGGCCAACGCAGTAGCCAACTTCTCTATTGTTTATAACTAATAATTACTAAGTAGCCGATAATTATTAATAACGGGGCTGTGGCCCCGTTATTCTTTATATCCCGGAGAGTTAAAATATGAAATTTTCACCTGCGTTGATGCTAGCGCTGTTATTTATTGCCCAGCTGTCACAGGCGGGCGTGATTGTGGGGGGGACCCGGCTGATTTATGACGGGAATAAGAAGGAGTCTTCACTGAGCGTCAGCAACCCGGATAAAAAAGCGTATTTGGTCCAGACCTGGGTTGAAACTACCGGTGGCGCTGAGAAAGCCCCCTTTATTATCACTCCACCGCTGTTTCGTCTGGACGCTGGGCGAGAGAACCTGCTGCGGGTGGTAAGGGCTGGCGGTAATTTGCCAACGGATAAGGAGTCGCTGTTCTGGATGAACATCAAGGCCATTCCATCGGCCGAGAAAGAGAGTGACAGGAATACGCTGCAAATTGCCGTCAAGACGCGCATGAAGCTGATTTATCGCCCTCAGGGGCTGAAAGGCTCGCCAGAAGAGATGGCCGATAAACTGACCTGGCAGCGCAGAGGGAATGACCTGCAGGTGACCAACCCGACACCGTTCTATATGAACTTCCAGAAGGTAACTGTGGCGGGTAAGGAGGTGAAAGAAGCCACCTTTGTGGCCCCGGGTACCACCACCCACTTCGAGTTACCCGCCAGTGTGAATGCCGGGAGCGTGAGTTGGACCCTCATCAATGATTTTGGCGGTGCAGGCAAAGAGTATACCGGCACATTATAAGCCATCCAGGGTGCAGAAAACGTGAATGTAAAAGGCATCGGGAGAAAAGGTATTCTTCTGCAGGCCGCAGGAAAAACGAATGAATAATGACAAAGGCCTAGTTAAGTATATGTCTAGTAATGTGAGAAAAAGTCAGTCTTCACTGCGTGTCAGCCCGCTTGCGTATTTCATTGCTGCACATCTGACCCTGCTAGGTGGTGTGTCCTTTGACGCACAGGCACGTGAGTTTTTTAACCCGGCGTTACTGGAGACGGATAACCCGCAACAAGGGAAAACCGACCTGTCGGTGTTCGAAGAGGGGGCTTTACAGGCTCCGGGGTCTTACCGGGTTGATATCTACCTCAACAATGAACAGCAGGACACCCGTGAGGTTGAATTCAAAATGGGCAAGAACGCGGAAGGCAAAGAGAGCCTGCAGCCTTGCCTGACGATCGCGCAACTGAATGAAATGGGCGTTAAAACCGACCTGTTTCCTGCCATGCGGAAAGCCGACACGCACTGTGCCGACCTGAATTCGATCCCGCAGGCCAGCGCCGAGTTCCGCTTCAGTGCTCTGCAACTGTTACTGAGCATTCCGCAGGCGGCGCTGTCACAAAAAGCGCGGGGCTTCGTACCAGAGACCCAATGGGATAACGGTATCCCCTCTTTGTTGCTCAACTACAGCCTGAGCGGGGCCAATACCGTTGCCCGTGATAATAACCGCAATGACAGCAACAGCCAGTTTGCCAACCTGCGACCGGGCATCAACCTTGGCCCCTGGCGGTTGCGCAACTACACCACCTGGAACCGTGACAGCCAGGGCGAGAGTGAATGGAGCACAATATATACCTACGCCGCGCGTAACATCGTCTCGCTCAAGAGCCAACTGGTGTTGGGTGACAGCACGTCATCGAGCGACGTCTTTGACAGCGTACCGTTCCGGGGTGCACAGATGGCGTCGGACGATGACATGATACCGGACAGCCTGAAAGGCTATGCCCCGTCCGTGCGCGGTATTGCACAGACCAACGCCCAGGTGACCATCCGCCAGAACGGCTATGTGATTTACCAGACCTTTGTGGCTCCGGGGGCGTTTGAGATCACCGACATGTTCCCGACCGGGGGCAGCGGCAACCTGTACGTGACCATCCGCGAGTCGGACGGCAGGGAGCAGCAACTGGTGGTGCCATACGCATCACTTCCGGTGTTGCAGCGTGAAGGCCGCCTGAAATACGCGGTGACCAGCGGGCAATACCGCACGTACGACAGCAGCGTGGAGAAAACCCCCTTCGGCCAGGCGACGGCAATTTACGGCCTGCCACATGGGCTGACCGCCTACGGCGGTGGTCAGTTTGCCAGCGAGAAGTACCACTCTCTGGCGCTGGGAATGGGGAAAAACCTGGGTGACTTTGGTGCCTTGTCGACCGACGTGACCCAGGCATGGTCGACCATGAAAGACCGTCCACAGGAGAACGGCCAGTCGTGGCGTATTCGCTACAGCAAGAACTTTGTGCAGACCGGGACCAACTTTGCGATTGCGGGTTATCGCTACTCCACCGATGGGTACTACTCGTTGCAGGAAGTGCTGGATACCCACCGTGACCAGGTCAGCCAACCGCTGGTTGAACGCCGCCGCAACCGTTCTGAACTGACTATGAACCAGAATCTGTGGGAAGGGGCCGGTGCCCTGTCCCTGAGTTGGATAAGCGAAGACTACTGGAACAGCAATCGCACCATGCGCTCCATCGGCGCGGGGTATAACAACAGCTGGAACGGCATCAGCTACGGGCTGAACTACAGCTACAATCAGAACTCCACCGCCAGCGGCAGCAAGGGCAGCGGGTTGGTGTATGACAAGGACCAGGTGTTTGCACTTAGCGTCAGCGTGCCGCTGGACCGCTGGATGAGGAACACCTACGCCAGCTACAGCCTGAACACCAGCCAGAAAGGCGGCACCACACATGCTGCGGGGATAAACGGCACAGCGCTGGCGGACAACAACCTGAGCTGGGGTGTGCAGCAGGGGTATGGTACTAAGGGGGTGGGTAACAGCGGCAGCCTGAATGCTGATTACCGTGGCACCTATGGCCAGGTGAACGCCGGTTATGGTTATGACAACAACAACCAGCGCCTGAACTACGGGGTGCAGGGTGGCGTAGTGGTGCATGAGAATGGAGTGACCTTCGGCCAGCCACTGGGGGAAACCGCGGCACTGGTGAAAGCACCGGGTGCCGCAGGGGTCGGTGTCAGTGGTCAGAGCGGGGTGAAAACCGACTGGCGTGGCTATGCCATCGTGCCGTACAGCAGCCCGTACCGTAAGAACCAGGTGCAGTTGAATACCGAGACGCTGCCGGACAACGTTGACCTGACGCTGTCGAGCCAGAATGTGGTGCCGACACGGGGGGCCGTGGTGCGTGCCGACTTTGATACCAACGTGGGGCAACGGGTATTGATGACCCTGCTCAAGGCGGGCGGAGCACCGGTGCCGTTTGGCGCAACGGTCAGCGATACGGCGCAGAAGACGGCCCAGGGCTTTATCGTGGGTGACAACGGTCAGGTGTACCTGACGGGGCTGGGGGAGAGCGGCCTCCTGAATGTGCAATGGGGCAGCGAGGCAGACCAGCGGTGCCAGGTGAATTACACCCTGGCGAAACAGACAACAGAGCAAGCCAGCGTTCAGACACTGAGCGGGCAGTGCAAGTGAGACAGATATGACAGGAATGAAAAAGATAGCGGCGTTGGCGTTTTGCATGCTCGGCGGGGTGAATATGGCCCAGGCCTACACCGGGGCCTGCACTCCCGATAAAGGGACACAGAGTTTTAGTTTTAACTTTACGCCGACGATCACTACGGTGGCCGAGAACACGGCGGGAATTACCAAGCCAAGAATATATAACTGGAATCTAGGAACATCGTATCCGGGTACATGTGACTGCGCTCCTAATGCGGGAGGGAATACCTTTTACAAAGCCGAGATACCGGGCTTGGTATTCGATCGCACGCTAAGCGGTCTGAATTATTATGCAATAAACAAATACCTTTCCGTCGCCAGTGAACTGTATGTTCAGGGGAATGTGAAAAATTACTTCGCCACCCCTTTAATGGATTTTGATAATCAATTTGGTTCCATATGTGCAACTACTCTGAACTATGGGACAGGAAGTCAAGGCTATGTTTCTTTGTATTTTATCCGTCCTTTTGTGGGGCAGGTAGTTATTCCACCAACGCCAATATTGAATGTTTATGGTACCAAAATAAAGGGAAGCTATTCAGCAATACCGCTGGCAACTGTCACCA
>JBAQHZ010000335.1:0-4372 GCA_049288585.1 Chania sp. | reverse complement strand
CCGATGTATCGCTATCAGTTAGAGAAGAAAACCCAGCGGATGATCTTCCGTGGTAACTATGCTGAAGTGAGAGAGTTTTTGATGACGTACAGCCAGAATAACGGTGAATAATGCGACTGTTTATTGCCGAAAAACCGAGTTTGGCTCGCGCCATTGCTGATGTGTTACCTAAACCTCATCGCCGGGGTGATGGGTATATTGCCTGTGGCAGCAACGATGTGGTGACCTGGTGTGTCGGCCACTTATTGGAGCAGGCGCAGCCGGATGCTTACGACAGCCGTTATGCGCGTTGGTCGCTGGCGGACTTGCCGATTATCCCCCAAAAGTGGCTGTTGCAGCCGCGTCCTTCGGTCAGCAAGCAGCTAAATGCGATAAAAAGGCTGCTGACGGAAGCGGACGAAGTGGTTCATGCCGGTGACCCAGACCGCGAAGGGCAACTGCTGGTTGATGAGGTGCTGGATTACCTGGCGCTGTCACCAGAAAAGCGTCAGAACGCGCGCCGCTGTTTGATCAACGATCTTAACCCGCAGGCGGTGGAGCGGGCTATCGAGCGGCTGCGTGATAACCGCGATTTTATCCCGCTGTGCGTATCTGCGTTGGCGCGTGCGCGTGCCGACTGGCTGTATGGCATCAATATGACCCGTGCTTACACGCTGTTAGGGCGCAATGCGGGCTATGATGGGGTGCTATCGGTGGGCCGGGTACAAACACCGGTGTTGGGGCTGGTGGTGCGGCGTGACGAAGAGATTGAAAACTTCGTGCCGAAAGACTTTTTCGAAGTAAAAGCGCATATCGTTACGCCGAAAGAGGAGCGCTTTGTCGCCCTGTGGCAACCGAGTGACTCCTGTGAGCCTTATCAGGACGAAGAAGGGCGCTTGTTGCATCGGCCGCTGGCTGAGCACGTGGTCAAACGTATTGAGGGCCAGCCCGCTCTGGTGACCTCCTATAATGATAAACGGGAATCAGATACTGCCCCATTGCCGTTTTCCCTTTCCACGCTGCAAATTGAAGCAGCCAAGCGTTTTAACCTCAGTGCCCAGCAAGTGCTGGATATCTGCCAGCGCCTGTATGAAACCCATAAGCTGATTACCTACCCGCGTTCCGACAGCCGCTATCTGCCAGAGGAGCATTTTGCCGGGCGTCATGCAGTGTTGAATGCCATCAGCGTGCATCAGCCGGATCTCTATCCGCAGCCAGTGATCGACAGTGAACGCCGCAACCGCTGCTGGGATGATAAAAAGGTGGATGCGCACCATGCGATCATCCCAACCGCCCGCGCCAGCAAAGCTAGCCTAAACCAAGACGAACTGAAAGTTTATGGTTTGGTGGCCCGTCAGTATCTGATGCAGTTTTGCCCGGATGCGATGTTCCGTAAATGTGTGATCGAACTGGATATCGCCGGTGGCAAGTTTATCGCCAAGGCGCGTTTTCTGGCGGAGGCAGGCTGGCGCACGCTGTTAGGCAGCAAGGAGCGCGATGAGGAAAACGAAGGTGCGCCATTGCCGGTGGTTGCCAAAGATGATGAGCTGTTGTGCGAGCGTGGCGAAGTGGTTGAACGCCAGACTCAGCCACCGCGGCCGTTCACCGATGCCAGTCTGCTTTCTGCCATGACCGGGATTGCGCGCTTTGTTCAGGATAAAGCCTTAAAGAAAATCCTGCGTGCGACCGATGGTTTGGGCACGGAAGCAACGCGTGCGGGCATTATTGAGTTATTGTTCAAACGGGCCTTTCTCTACAAGAAAGGGCGCTATATCCATTCCAGTGAAACCGGCCGGGCGTTGATCCATTCTCTGCCGGATCTGGCGGCACGGCCTGACATGACGGCGCAATGGGAGTCCCGGCTTACGCAGATCAGCGAGAAATCCTGTCGCTATCAGGACTTTATGCAACCATTGGAAGTCACGCTGCAGGAGCTGATTTATCAGGCTAAACAAAGCCGAGCCAGCATGGCGTTTCGTGGTTTACCGCCATCGCCTGCCGCTGCCGGGGCGAGAAAGCGTAAAAAGAGTGCTCCTAAGGCGCGAGAAAAAAGCGAGTGAATCACCGGTGATGCGCGGCTTTCTGCAAATAGGGGCGTTGGTGCCCCTTATGCATTATGAGGTAGTGTGGCGATATAGCTTTCCAGCAGTGGGATATCCGCCGGGGCCAGAGGATAATCACGCGCCTGCCATGGCGTTACCCAGGCAAACGCCGAATGGCAGTGTTTTTGCAACTCACCGCTGAATGTCTCAATCTGCCAGGCATGCAAGCGGATGATTCTTTCACTTTGCTGCCACTGCGTGCTGGCAACGTAATGCCCCACTCTGGCCGCAATGCCTAACTCTTCTTGCAGCTCGCGGGCCAGGGCCTGTGGCTGATCTTCATTGGGTTCAACCTTGCCGCCGGGGAACTCCCACAGGCCTGCCTGATCGCTACTTTTATCGCGTTGAGCGAGCAAGATTTTGCCGTCTTTTTCAACAATGGCGGCGACCACATCGATGATTTTCATGCAGATTATCAGTAAGGCCCCGTTGTAAACACGGGGCGGGGAATTAAATTACAGTGAAAACTCAGCCCAGACCGGCGCATGGTCGGAAGGTTTTTCCATGCCACGGATCTGATAGTCAATCCCCGTCGCCTTGCAGCGCGCCGCCAACGGTGTGCTGGCCAGCAACAGATCGATACGCAGCCCACGGTTTTCATCAAAGCCGCGTGAACGGTAATCAAACCATGAGAATTCGTCGCTGCGCTCGGGGTTGGCGTGACGATAGGTATCCACCAGGCCCCAATCCAACAGGCGCTCCATCCATTCACGCTCTTCCGGCAGGAAAGAACATTTACCGGTGCGCAGCCAGCGCTTACGGCTATCCTCACCGATACCGATATCAAAGTCGCTTGGGCTGATGTTCATATCGCCCATGATCAATACCGGGGATTCAGCAGAAAGCTGCTGTTCCAGGTAACTTTGCAGGTCATGATAGAAACGGGTTTTGGCCGGGAATTTGACCGGGTGATCGCGGCTTTCACCTTGCGGGAAATAGCCGTTAATCACCGTCAGCGTTCCCTGTGGGGTTGCCAGATCGGCCATAATGATGCGGCGTTGGGCATCTTCTTCGTCGGTAGGGAAACCACGGCGCACGGCAAGCGGTTTATCTTTGGTCAGCAGGGCGACACCATAGTGGCCTTTTTGCCCATGATAGAATACGTGATAACCATGCTGGCTCACTTCTTCCAGCGGAAACATGTCGTCGTGAACTTTTGTTTCCTGCAGGCCAATCACATCAGGCTGATGCTGTTCAATGATGGCGGCCAGTTGATGCGGACGTGCACGCAGTCCATTGATATTAAAAGAGACAAACTTATTGAGCAGTGCCGTTTTGATCAG
The DNA here is from genome assembly GCA_049288585.1 of Chania sp. Lineage (GTDB taxonomy): Bacteria > Pseudomonadota > Gammaproteobacteria > Enterobacterales > Enterobacteriaceae > Chania. Next base: position 1,008 of record JBAQHZ010000335.1, on the reverse strand, counting down.
AAAAATGTGTTCAGATAGTAGCAGAATTTGGCCAGAAAGGTAACGCAGACCAGCGGCGGGTGGCCGCTGGTAGAGAGGGACTATTTTGCCCAACGGTCGTGGTTTTTAGCCTGATAATCATCGAGTTGCTGTAACAGTGTCTGCGCTGAATCACTGGTATGCAGGGTATTGAGGTAGTCTTGACGCATGAAGCCTTGATCGGCGACCTGCTGTAAGAAACTGCTCAATGGGCGGTAAAAATCGTTCACGTTCAGTAACCCGACCGGCTTGTTGTGATAGCCGATCTGCCCCCAGGTCCAGATCTCGAACAGTTCTTCCAGGGTACCGATGCCGCCAGGCAAGGCAATAAATCCGTCAGCCAACTCGGCCATACGCGCTTTGCGGGTATGCATATCGGGCACCACTTCCAGCTTGGTCAAGCCGCGATGTGCAGTTTCTGCCTCCACCAAACGCTCAGGTATTACCCCAATGACCTCTCCGCCTGCTTTGAGTACCGCATCGGCGACAATGCCCATCAGCCCTTTTTTACCACCGCCATAGACCAAACGCCTCCCCTGAGTGGCAATTGCGTGGCCCAGATTGCGCGCATTTTCAGCATAGGCCGGATTAATGCCTTCGCTTGCACCACAAAAAACGCAGATATTGTTACGCATGCACAGTTCCTTACTGCATTAAACAAGCCAGTGGTATAGCGAATTGTGGGCGGGAGTTCAAGTGGGGGATTGGGTCGTTTAGTTGAGATTGCCAAAATAGGTTGGTTGGATCGACTCCGATGCTGAGTGGGAAGGATGACCGCGCTGAAGCGCGTTGTCTCGCTGCGCTCGACTCGAACCTTGTCGAAGCTTCTCATCCTTCCCCTGCACTGAGAAACATGAAAGTACGTTATAAATAATGGGCTTGGGGGATTATATAAGGATGGTGGTGGGGGAAGGATAACTCGTCGCGTTGCTCCTCGCCCTTCGGGCCGCGCTGAAGCGCGTTGTCTCGCTGCGCTCGACTCGAACCTTG
>JBAQHZ010000334.1:0-13282 GCA_049288585.1 Chania sp. | reverse complement strand
CCTCAAGGTAGTCCATCCTTTTTAGCAAACTGTTGAAAATTAGCAATAGTTAACGCATTTTATCTTTCAACCAGTTACAAATCTCCAGCAGCGATTTGTGGAAACTCTCGTAGACCGGCGAGCGGGGGATGGCGATCAGTTTGCCATCCAGTGAGGATGAGGCGATCAGTTGAGCTTCGGCTTTCGGGCTAAGCGGATCGCCATCCCAGTAAGCTGCTAACATCGGCGTTGGGCAACGGCGGCCAAGCAGCCCCTGCGTTTTCAGCGAATAGCGGTTCAGCTCGGTTTTCAATACGCTGTCGGACGCATTAGACATGCCCATGCGGCTGGCCAGCACGTCCATATACATATCGGGCACCAGCTCCTGGCATCGCGCTTCGCACAGCAGGCTGTGTACCAGAGCCCCCACGCACGCCACACCACGCAGGCGGTTCGCTTCCAGATAAGCCAGGCGTACCGCCACATTGGCGCCAAAGCGGAAACCAAAGGCGGCAACCCGCTGGTGATCGATCCACGGCACCGAAGGCAGTTGCGTCAATACTTGCTGATGCAGGAAGCTGGAGTCCTGCGTCAGCTTCCATTTATAAGATGAGCCAATAGAAGGCATATCAATAGTCAGCATGGCAATGCCCAGCGGTGCCAGATAATCGCGGAACAGGCGGTGATAATCGGTCTGCAATGTATCGAGGCTGCCGCACATCAGCACGGTCGGGAACGGTGCCTGTCCGTTTTCTGGCATATGCAGAAAACCGGTGATCGCACTGCCGCCCTCAATGGCAAATTCCAGCTCTTTGAGCTGGTACGGTAACAGCAATGCGGCTTCTTCATACGCGCGGTTGGACAAGACCTCCGCCTGCTCAGCCAGTTCATCCCCTTTCAGATGTGGGTAACCGGCGATGCTGTAGAGATTGGCGGCATTGAGCCAATACTGCCCGCCCAGCAGCGGATCTTCCTGTTCCAAGGCACGCTGTTGCCACTGCATGCCCTGGCGTACCCACTCATAAATCCAGTTGCCGTTGCGGTAACCGACCACGGTATCCAGCAGGTGATCGTCGCTGTGTTCGGCGTTCGAGTTCGCAATACGCGCCAAGACTTCGCTGATCTCCAGCGGATCGATACCGCGCCAGGTCCACAGCAGGTGATTAAGCATGCGATACCAGTTGTTGCCGGTATCTCCCTCCAGCGCCGAATGCATATCCGCCCCCACTACGTTGTGAGCGCGCGTTACCAGCGTTGAGGTTTCAACATGTTTAAATGAAGGTTTGAACAGTACTTCAGAAAGGTTGGCTTGTGCCATGGTAACAACAGCCTCCGAGAATCTTGCTTCAAGGCCAATACCCTATGGATTTCGAGTTGCAGCTAGGCACCAAGCTAGTTCACCCTGGAGCTTACTCAAGTAAGTGACTGGGGGTGAACTAGCGTAGCTAACAACGCTGCAGCTTGAAAGACGACGGGTATAAAACAGCCGGAATGTCTGGGGGTAGTGTACCTAACTCTGGCTACAGACACCAAAGCTCAACGGCAGAATGCGGGGAATTTACAGAAGATGACGAAATCAGGCTGCCAAGGGCGATAAATACAAACGCCCGGCGGAACCGGGCGTTTTGGCTGAACTCAACGACCGCCGATCGGTGGTACAAAGGCAACGCCCATGTCCCATGGCTGTTCGATCCAGGTATCTTGAGGAATATCAACCACGTAGTCGTCAACTAGCGGGCGGCCAGCCGGTTTGGCAAAAATGGTGACAAAGTGAGCTTTCGGGTACATATCACGAATCGCTTTCGCGGTACCGCCGGTATCCACCAGATCGTCAACCACGATAAAGCCTTCACCATCGCCCTCGGCACGCTTCAGCACCTTCATCTCACGCTGGTTGTCGTGGTCATAGCTGGAAATACATACGGTATCGACATAACGGATGCTCAGCTCACGCGCCAGCAAAGAGGCTGGTACCAGGCCACCACGGCTGACGGCAATGATGCCTTTCCATTGATCGGCAGGCAGCAAGCGGTGAGCCAGTTTGCGCGCTTGCATTTGCAACATGTCCCAGGTAACAACGTATTTTTCGCTCATAGAATGTGTGGTCCCGGCCAGCAGTTGATGTGGCTTATTCAGTAATCAGGGGGAAAAAAGGTTGCGCGAGATTATAGAGACTGACCGCGCCGAATACCAGTTGAACCGAGGAATTCATCCATATTTTGTCTAGGTGCTTAATGCTGATTAAATCATCTGCCACCAGGAAAACCGGGGTATTCCATTAACTAAACAGCACAATACGGCGCGCGCACGCCCTAGAATAAAGTGATATTCTCAGAGCATCGTGCCACCAAGCACAGATATCAACTCACCCTAACCGCGCAGCATTCCCTCTGTAAGGTATGCTGTTACAGGAGACCTCTAGTGTCTGAATTGTCTCAACTTTCGCCACAGCCGCTGTGGGATATTTTTGCCAAGATCTGCTCGATTCCCCACCCTTCTTACCATGAAGAAGCGCTGGCACAGCACATCCTCAGTTGGGCAAAAGAAAAGAACCTGCACGCAGAACGCGATCAGGTGGGTAACATTCTGTTGCGCAAGCCAGCCACCAACGGCATGGAAAACCGTAAACCGGTTGCGATGCAGGCGCACCTCGATATGGTGCCGCAGAAAAATAACGACACCGTTCACGACTTCGCCAAAGATCCGATCCAAGCTTACGTTGATGGCGACTGGGTGAAAGCCCGTGGTACCACGCTGGGTGCGGATAACGGCATCGGCATGGCCTCTGCGTTAGCCGTACTGGCCGATGACCGCGTTGAGCATGGCCCGCTGGAAGTGCTGCTGACCATGACCGAAGAAGCCGGTATGGATGGCGCTTTTGGCTTGCAGCCCAACTGGCTACAGGCTGATATTCTGATCAACACCGACTCCGAAACGGAAGGCGAAATCTACATGGGTTGCGCTGGTGGTATTGATTTCATTACCACGTTGCCATTAGAGCGTGAAGCGGTTCCAGCCGGTTATCAGACCTTGAAGCTGACCATCAAGGGCTTGAAGGGTGGCCACTCAGGTGCGGAAATCCATCATGGCTTAGGCAACGCCAACAAGCTGCTGGCACGCTTCCTGTTTGCTCACGCGCAAGAACTGGATCTGCGCCTGCTGGATCTGAACGGCGGTACGCTGCGCAACGCGATCCCGCGCGAAGCTTCTGCGGTGGTTGCGGTACCGGCTGCAAAGGCCGATGCGCTGAAAGCACTGAGCCAGCACTACTTGGCGATTCTGAAAAACGAACTGGCGGCGAAAGAAAAAAATATCACCGTGCTGCTGGATCCTGTTACCAGCTCATCGCAGGCCATGACCGCCAGCAGCCAGGCGCGTTTCATCGCCCTGCTGAACGGCACGCCTAACGGTGTGATCCGCATGAGCGACGAAGTGAAAGGCGTAGTAGAAACCTCACTGAACGTTGGCGTCGTTACCACCAGCGAAAAAGAAGCTGAGATCGTGTGCCTGATTCGCTCCCTGATCGATAGCGGTAAAGATTATGTCGTGGGGATGCTGAGCGCACTGGGCCAGTTGGCTAACGCCCAGACTGAAGCCAAGGGCGCTTACCCTGGCTGGCAGCCGGATGCCAATTCACCGGTAATGCAGTTGGTGCGTGAAACCTACCAGAAACTGTTTAACAGCACGCCAAACATTATGGTGATCCACGCCGGGTTGGAATGTGGTTTGTTCAAAAAGCCTTACCCACATATGGACATGGTGTCGATTGGGCCAACCATCACCGGGCCACACTCGCCGGACGAGCAGGTGCATATCGCCAGCGTTGGGCAATACTGGACGCTGTTGACCGAACTGCTGAAAGCGATCCCTGAGCGCGAATAAGAGTACCGCTGGCAGGGTACAATCCTTATTCCCTGCCAGCTTAATTCAGCATCAACCACCCGGTATTACCACGTCAGCACCAGTTGCCGCTCAAGCTGCGGATCCAGCAACGTCACATGCAGGCCCACCAAGCGCACGCCGCGCCCTTCCCGCCGTTCTTGCCACACTCTGCGCGCAACGTTGATCAAATCCTCTTGATTCAGTACCGGCCAGATATGCTCCTGCGTGGTCTGCTGAAAGTCCTGAAACTTCAGTTTCACCCCTTGCCGGGCGATGTGCAGATCTGGTTTAACCTTACGCAAACGCATCTCCAACTCGGGATAGAGTTTGTCGACAATCAGCGTCTCGCAATCTTCCCAACGATGAATATCTTCCGCCAGCGTGCGCTCAACGCCAACCGACTTACGTAGGCGATCGGGGGAAACCGCGCGCTCATCAATACCCTGGCTGCGTTCCCACAGCACACGGCCAAACTTGCCAAAGCTTTTTAACAATGCCGCCAGATCGTATTGCTGCACATCGGCACAGGTGAACAAACCCAGCTCTTCCAGCCGCTTGGCGGTCACTTTACCCACGCCAGGGATCTTGCCGAGCGGCAACTGCTGCAAAAATAGGGGGACCTGCGCGGGCGTAATCACGTATTGCCCGTTAGGTTTATTCAATTCCGAGGCGATTTTGGCGAGAAATTTGATCGGCGCGATCCCGGCCGAGGCGGTGAGATGCAATTCGTCTGAGATCGCCTGACGGATCTCTTGGGCGATCAGCGTTGCTGAACCGCTGCACTGTGCGCTGTCGCTCACATCCAGATAAGCTTCGTCCAGCGATAGCGGTTCAATCAGTGAAGTGTAACGGGCAAAAATAGCGCGGAGCTGCTGCGAGGCTTCTTTATAGGCCGCCATCCGCCCCGGTAGCAGCTTCAGATGCGGGCAAAGCTTGAATGCCATGGCAGTAGACATGGCGCTGTGCACACCATAACGGCGCGCAGGATAGTTGGCGGTACTGATCACCCCACGCCGATCCGCACTGCCGCCAATCGCCAATGGAATATCGCGCAGGCTAGGATCGTCACGCATTTCCACCGCCGCGAAGAAGCAATCCATATCAACATGAATGATTTTACGCATCTCACCTCCCATAATACTGTTTAAATATACAGTTAATTGCGGGAAAACTCAAACATGGAGATGATCAGAGTGGCGAAAAAAGGGTTCTGTAAACAAAACCCAGAGGTTGATGACAAAGTCGCTTTCTAGCCCGAGATACCCGGGTCTAGCGCACCGAGGGGCACTCCGACGGCTTATGCCGTTACGACCCCTTCGGCACGCTCCCCCTAATAACCGGCTTTGCCTGCCGTCTGAGGGTTCTGTAGACAGAACACCTTGATATTCAGCGGTTATAAGATACGGTGCTTTTCCAGTTGCTCACGCCGCCGCGCTTCTTTCGCCAAACGCTTCTTGCGTGCATCGCAGGGTTCTGGGCAATCGCAGACCTTTTCCATTCCCAACGCGGTGATCCCCCCGCAACTGCCTTGCAGGGTTTTACGCCGGAACAGATAGCCAAGCGACATACCGATAACCACCAGCAGAAACAGCACAAAGGATGCAACGAATACCGTCAGCATAACCGCCTCACTCGCTTTTCTTCAGATAGGGTTTAAACGCCTCGGAATAACGCTCTTCAAAGCCGTTGGTGGTTTTCACGATCATAAATACCGGAATCCCCATCAGATTGGCCAACGCCATGCCCCGATCCGGCCCCAACACATTCAGACCGGTGGAAAGGCCGTCGGCGGTCATACACTGCGGGCTGATCACGGTAACCGACACCAGATGGTGATTGATCGGCTTACCGGTGTTCGGATCGATAGTATGAGAATAGCGCACGCCATCCTGTTCGAAGTAGTTACGGTAATCGCCGGAGGTAGCGACGGACATTTCACCCGGTTCAATCACCAGATGCGCCTGTTGTTCAACACCGGCGGTTGGGCGTTCAATGGCAATACGCCACGATTTTTTCTCGCCGTTGTAGCCGCGGGTACGCACTTCGCCACCGATATCAACCATGTAGTTTTTGACCTGCTGTGATTGCAGATATTGCGCGATCACATCAACACCATAACCTTTGGCGATAGAAGAGAGATCGACATACAGTTGAGGAATGCTCTTCAGCAGCGCGTTACCTTCGACCGACAGCTTGTCGATCCCGGTCCAGCTACGGCGCAGCGCCAACTCGGCGGCGCTCGGCACTTTATTCGGGCGGCCTTCAGGGCCAAAGCCCCACAGATTCACCAGCGGCCCAACGGTGACATCAAGCGCACCGTCGGTCACCCGGTTGATACGCAACGCTTCCAGCACGACTTCCGTGGTTGCAGCGGAAACCGGGAACGGTTGGTTCACTTCGCGGCTGGCGTTAAACCGGCTCAGTTCAGAATCAGGCCGATAGGTCGACATCTGATCGTTAACCTGTTCCAGCCGTTTATCGATCTCGGCGCGCAACGTCTCAACGGCGGGTGTCTCTTCCCCAGGAACAAAACGGATCGAGTAATAGGTTCCCATCGTCTTGCCGTCGAGGTTTTCCTGCTTCGGCTCACACCCTGCCAATAGCAAAGTGGCGCAAAGCGCCACTATTGTCATGCAAAACTTCATTCAACCGCCTGTTTAACCACCAAAATCATCAAGCATGATGTTATCGTCTTCAACACCCAGATCCTTCAGCATTTTGATCACTGCCGCGTTCATCATTGGCGGGCCACACATATAAAATTCACAATCTTCCGGTGCCGAATGGTTCCTCAGATAATTTTCCAGCAGAACGTTGTGAATAAAACCGGTGTATCCAGTCCAATTATCTTCTGGCTGCGGATCGGAAAGCGCCACGTGCCAGGTAAAGTTTTCATTCTCTTCCTGCAGATGATTAAAGTCATCTTCGTAGAACATTTCACGCAGAGAACGGGCACCGTACCAGAAGGTGATTTTGCGCTTGGATTTGAGGCGTTTCAACTGATCGAAAATGTGTGAACGCATTGGTGCCATCCCGGCCCCGCCGCCGATAAACACCATTTCGGCCTGGGTCTCTTTGGCAAAAAACTCGCCGAACGGCCCGGAGATCGTCACCTTGTCGCCCGCTTTCAGCGACCAGATATAGGAAGACATAATGCCCGGTGGTGCTTCAGGGTTATTCGGTGGCGGCGTAGCGATACGCACGTTGAGCATAATGATGCCCTTTTCATCCGGGTAGTTGGCCATTGAGTAGGCTCGAACCGTGGGTTCCTTCACTACGGAACGGAAGCGGAACAGGTTGAATTTGTCCCAATCACCCCGGTATTCCTGCGGTACTTCAAAATCGGCATAGCTGACTTCATGCTCTGGAGCTTCGATCTGGATAAAGCCCCCGGCACGGAATGGCACATCTTCGCCATCAGGGATCTTCAGCATCAGCTCTTTGATAAAGGTAGCTTTGTTATCGTTAGAGATAACTTCGCAATCCCATTTCTTCACGCCGAAGATCTCTTCTGGCAGTTCGATCTTGAGGTTCTGCTTCACGTTCACCTGGCACGCCAGGCGGCAACCCTCTTTGGCTTCACGCTTGCTGATATGAGAAAGCTCGGTGGGCAGAATATCGCCGCCGCCCTCTGTGATCACCACCCGGCACTGGCCACAGGAGCCGCCGCCGCCGCAGGCCGAGGAAACAAAGATCCCCTGGCTGGAAAGCATGTTGAGCAGTTTATCCCCCGCCGGAGCGGTAAAGCTTTTATCTTGATCGCCATTAACCTCAACGGCGATATCACCGGTATTCACCAGCTTGGATTTGGCAAACAGAATCAGCAGTGCCAACACCATAACGATGCAGGTGAACATGGCGACGCCTAAAATAATTTCCATAAATACTTCCCGCCTTTATAACTGAACGCCAGAGAAGGACATAAAGCCCAACGCCATCAGCCCGGTGGCAATAAAGGTAATGCCCAGACCACGTAATCCGGCTGGCACATCGGCATACTTCAGTTTTTCGCGGATCCCCGCCAGGGCCACGATGGCCAGCATCCAGCCGATACCGGAGCCAAAGCCATACACCACGGATTCCATAAAGTTGTAATCGCGCTGCACCATGAAGGACACGCCACCAAAAATGGCGCAGTTCACGGTGATCAACGGCAGGAAGATACCGAGGGCGTTATACAGAGCCGGGAAGAAACGATCGAGGATCATCTCCAGAATCTGTACCAGTGCGGCGATCACACCAATAAAGGTGATGAAATTGAGGAAACTCAGATCGACACCTTCCACCAGCGCACCGTCGCGCAGCAGCAGGTTATAAACCAGGTTGTTCACCGGCACGGAAATACCAAGCACCAGGGTGACCGCAATCCCTAGGCCAAAGGCGGTAGCAACCTTTTTCGACACCGCCAGGAAGGTACACATGCCGAGGAAAAACGCCAACGCCATGTTTTCAACAAACACTGCGCGCACAAACAGGCTGATATAATGTTCCATCGGCGGTTACTCCTTTTCTATCTGCGCTGGCTTCAGGGTGCGTAAACCCCAGATCAGCAGGCCGATGATAAAGAACGCGCTTGGCGCCAGCAGGAACAGGCCGTTAGGCTGATACCAGCCGCCGTTCTGCACCGTCACCAGGATCGGGATATCGAACAGCATGCCTGAACCGATCAGCTCGCGCAGGAATCCCACCAGGATCAGGATCACGCCGTACCCCAAGCCGTTGCCGATACCGTCCATAAAGCTTTCGATCGGCGGCGACTTCATGGCGTAAGCTTCCGCACGCCCCATCACGATACAGTTGGTGATAATCAGGCCAACGAACACCGACAGCTGTTTCGAAATCTCAAACGCATAGGCGCGCAGCAGTTGGTCCACCACGATCACCAGCGAAGCGATAATCGTCATCTGTACAATAATGCGCACGCTGTTAGGAATATGATGGCGAATCAGCGAAATAAAGAAGCTGGAAAACGCCGTCACCAGCGTCACCGCAATGGTCATCACCAAGGCCGTTTCCAGCTTGGTGGTCACCGCCAACGCCGAACACACCCCGAGGATCTGCAAGGCGATCGGGTTATTGTCAAACAGCGGCCCCAGTAGAACCCGCTTAATCTCTTTGGAATCAGCCATTCTTCAGCGCTCCTTCACGGACTCTTTGCAGGAATGGGCCAAAGCCGTGCTCGCCCAACCAGAAGTTAAAGGTATTCTGCACACCGTTGGAGGTGAGCGTCGCACCGGACAAACCATCCACCGAGTGAATATCCCCTGAACGCGCACCGCCTTTCACAATGCGGATCGCCGGGTTGCCGTTCTCATCAAACAGCTGCCTGCCTACCCATTGCGCACGCCAGTTAGGGTTTTGGATTTCGCCACCTAACCCTGGGGTTTCGCCGTGCTGGTAGAAGCTGAGGCCGCGTACGGTATTACCATCGGCATCGATTGCCACAAAGGCGTACATCATCGACCACAGCCCGGCACCGTATACCGGCAGGATGATTTTGCTTACCGCCCCGGCGTCATCACGCACCAGATAGATTTCTGCCTGGTTGCTGCGGCGGCGGATCCCAGCCAGATCTTTGCTGGCCGGCAAGGCGATGCTGTTGGCATTGCTGCGCAACGCAGCGGCCAGATCAAAATCGCTATGATTGCCCGGCACAAACTCACCGCTGTTCAGATCCAGCAGGCGCGTTTCAATGCGTTTGGCAAAGGTAGCCCTGACCTGCTCACCAGGCATGCCACGTACCAGCAGCCCCGCGACGTCAAGGATGTTACGTTGCTTGTCCAGCAAGCGCTGTTCCTGCTGTCTGGGCTTCAAACCCACGGCGGAACCCGCCACCACCACAGAACACACCAAGCATAACAGCAGGACGACCATCAGCGTTTTGCCGATGCCGTCATTTTTAGATTCATTCGCCACGGGCTTTTCTCCGCTTGATGTTGGCCTGCACCACCAGATAATCGAACAGCGGTGCGAACAGGTTGGCGAACAGGATCGCCAGCATCATGCCTTCCGGATAGGCCGGATTGACCACTCGGATCAGCACGCACATCGCGCCGATCAACATGCCGTACCACCATTTCCCCTTGTTGGTAAACGAGGCAGAAACCGGGTCGGTAGCCATAAAGATCATGCCGAAGGCAAAACCCCCAAGCACCAGATGCCAGTACCATGGCATGGCAAACAGCGGGTTGGTGGCAGAACCGATGGCGTTGAACAGATAAGCGGTGGCGATCATGCCGATCATCACCCCAGCTACAATGCGCCAGGAAGCCACGCGGCCAAACAGAATGATCGCGCCGCCAATCAGGATCATCAGCGTAGACACTTCCCCGATCGAACCCGGGATATTGCCCAAGAACGCATCCATCCAAGTGATCGGCTGCCCGGTAACGGCGTTACTCAGGCTGTGAACCCCACCCGTGCCCCATTGCGCCAACGGCGTGGCGCCGGAGAAGCCGTCTGCGGAAGTCCACACCAGATCGCCGGAAATCTGCGCTGGATAAGCGAAGAACAGGAAAGCACGCCCCGCCAACGCCGGGTTAAGGAAGTTGCGCCCGGTGCCGCCAAAGATCTCTTTGGCGATCACCACACCAAAAGTGATACCCAGCGCCGCCTGCCATAGCGGCAGCGTCGGTGGTAGGATCAACGCAAACAAAATGGAGGTCACGAAGAAGCCTTCGTTGATCTCATGTTTACGGACCATGGCGAACAACACTTCCCAGAAACCGCCCACCAGGAAGGCTACGGCGTAGAGCGGCACAAAGTAGGTTGCACCGAGTACCATCTTGCTGATCCAGCCCGCATCGGAACTTAACGATGCCCCCAGCCACTGCGCCAGGCTGTAATGCCAGTCGCCTGCCAGCACCTGCTGCAGTTGTTCACCGCTGTACAGATGGTGCAATGCCGGAATTGCCTGCTGGCCGACGTTGTACATCCCCCAGAACATCGCCGGGAAGACCGCCAGCCACACCAGGATCATCATGCGTTTCAGATCGATAGCATCACGCACGTGCGAAGCACCATGCGTCACCGTGCCGGGGGTGTAGAACACCGTAGCAGTCGCTTCATACAGCGGATACCACTTTTCCAGCTTGCCGCCCGGCGTGAAGTGATGCTCAATCTTTTCTAAAAAATTCTTCAGGCCCATGGGTTATCCTTCCTGCTCAATCTTGGTCAGCACGTCACGCAGCACCGGGCCGTATTCATACTTGCCGGGGCAAACGAAGGTGCATAACGCCAGATCTTCTTCATCCAGCTCCAGGCAGCCCAGCGCCTGAGCGCTGTCGGTATCACCAGACAACAGATCGCGCAATAAGTGGGTTGGCAGAATGTCGAGCGGCATGACACGCTCATAGTTACCGATCGGCACCATCGAACGCTCACCGCCGTTAGTGGTGGTCGAAAAGGCGAACAGCTTATTCTTCAGGAAATGCCCCAGCGTGGTGCGGGTGATGGAGAATTTATCAGATGCCGGAGCAATCCAACCGAACAGCTCTTTCTCACGCCCTTCCAGCAGCACCGAGACCTGATTATGGAAGCGGCCAAGCCAGGCATTAGGCCCAGTGGCATGGGTGCCACTCAGCACCGAACCGGAAATCACACGGTTTTCACCAGCCTTCAGACGGCCAGCGGTCAACTCATCCAAGCTGGCCCCCAAACGGGTACGCAGCAGAATGGGTTGCTCCACCTGTGGCCCGGCCAGCGCCACAACGCGGCGGGTATCGAGCCTGCCGGTGGTAAACAAGGTACCGATGGCGATAACATCCTGATAGCCTATATGCCAGACGGTCTTCTTAAGGCTGACCGGCTCCAGGAAATGAATATGCGTCCCCACCAAACCGGCAGGGTGTGGGCCAGCGAACTCACTGTAGCTAATCTGTGCCCCACTCTGTTCCGCCAGCCGGGCACCTGCCGCCTGACAGACATGCACTTTGCCATCGGTCAGGCGCGTCAACACCGTCAGCCCGGCGTTAAACGCTGCCAGCTGTTCGGCAATGATCACCTGCGGATCGGCCGCTAACGGCTGGGTATCCATGGCGTTAACGAAAATCGCGCGAGGTACAGAGCCAATACGCGGTGCCTTGCTGAACGGGCGGGTGCGCAGTGCGCTCCACAAACCGCTGGCCAGCAAATCACTTTCAACCTGCTCACGCTCCAACTGCGGTAGATCGGCCTGCTGGTAATAAGCGAACTCTACCTGCTCATCACCGCCGTTTTCAATCTCAATCACTACCGATTGCAACACGCGACGTTCACCGCGCTGGATCGCAGCAATGCGCCCGCTGGCGGGTGCCGTAAAGAAAACGCCAGGATTCTTTTTGTCTTCGAACAGCGCCTGGCCTTTTTTAACGCGGTCGCCTTCCTCCACCAGCATGGAAGGACGCATACCGACATAATCTTGGCCAAGCAGTGCCACACGCGTGATAACGGGGCCGTCCTGAATCACCTGAGACGGTATCCCGGATATCGGCAGATCTAACCCTTTTCTGATTCTGATCATAGGATGTACACGATGTTTAAAATGTCCACACGTCCTACCGGCCCAAAAGGCAGGCACAGACGATGCCAGGATGACGAGGTTGCCATAACAACCTCAGGATGAGCACGACAAGATCATACCCAACATGAAACTCTCACTGAACCGTTTTTTCTATCACAATATTCCGGCCACAGAGCGTGTTAAAACCTTGTTATCAATACCAAGACGCGGTTGATTCTATTTCGCTCAAAATAACCCCGTCGATAACCAATAAGGATAGTAAAACAGAGGTGGGATACTAACATTTTTGGTAACATTTTTCCGTGCTATCTAGTGACCTGAGTCAAGCAAACACAATTAAATAGCGGCAATTTTTCATCATTCATCGTTAAAATCTGCCAGTCAATTCACTTTTATCGATGCTTGTGGTTTTTTTATACACTTCGTGTATTGCTAAAAAAAAACACACTGGTAATCTGGCGTGGCATTTAGTGCAATCACATAAGTCAGTCGCATGCTGGCGGCGTTCTCTAAGCCAGCAGTAAATATAATCAGGAATAATAATGAGCAAAATCGCGCTGTTGTTTGCGATGCTATTTTGTATGCCGATGATCACGGCCTGTAGCGCCAGCGAGCAGGTACCCGAATCACCGTTAGTTAAACAGCAATTATTGGGTTCACCCGTCTATATCCAGATATTCAAAGAAGAACGCAAGTTGGAATTGTACGCCAAAATGGGTAATGAATTCCGTTTGGTGAACTCTTTCCCGATCTGCAATTTCTCAGGGGGTTTGGGCCCGAAGCGCCGTGAAGGCGACTTTAAAAGCCCAGAAGGTTTTTATAGCGTCGACGTGCGTAATCTAAAACCCAACAGCAAATATTACCGAGCAATCAATATCGGCTTCCCGAATGATTATGATAAAGCACAGGGCTATTCCGGTG
>JBAQHZ010000333.1:0-14221 GCA_049288585.1 Chania sp. | reverse complement strand
TGCGTTTGCCGGGGGTTAATGACACCCGTACTTACGTGGTGATGGAAGAAGTGAAACAGAGTAACCGTCTGGTTATCAAAACACGGTAAGACGCAGGTGCAAAACCTGATTAAATTCGTTATACTCCTGTTTATCCATACAGTTTCGGCGCCGAGGAAGCCTCTCGGCGCTGTTACTATGCCAGCTAACAGGAACCTGGAGAGCCTTTCTTGAGCCAGGAATACACAGAAGATAAAGAAGTTACCCTGAAGAGACTCAGCAGCGGGCAGCGTTTGCTTGAGGCTTTGTCGATCGTGGTAGCGATTTTTGCCGTTTACCTTATGGCTGCACTGGTCAGTTTCAATCCTTCTGACCCCAGTTGGTCGCAAACTGCATGGCACGAGCCGATCCATAATCTGGGCGGCGGTGTTGGCGCATGGTTGGCCGACACGCTGTTCTTCACCTTCGGAGTACTCGCCTACGCGATACCGCCGATCATGTTCATTCTATGCTGGGCTGGGTTCCGTCAGCGCGGCAATCATGATTATATTGACTATTTTTCGCTGTCATTGCGCCTGATCGGTAGCTTGGCGCTGGTGCTAACCTCTTGTGGTTTGGCAGCACTGAATGTCGACGATCTCTACTATTTCGCCTCCGGTGGTGTGATTGGCAGTTTGCTGAGCAATGCCATGCTGCCGTGGTTCAATGACATTGGTGCCACCTTGGCGCTGTTGGGCATTTGGGCCGTGGGATTAACGTTGTTCACCGGTTGGTCCTGGTTGGTTATCGCTGAAAAAATCGGTGGGGTGGTACTGGGAACAGCCACTTTCATGACCAACCGTTCACGTCGTGACGATCATTATCACAATAATGATGACGACAGATTGATTGATGAGGCAGAGCCAGATGCTAAGAGCACCGTCGTAGCAACTGTGGCGGACGAAGATGACGTGCTGTTCTCTGCGCCTTCGGTCAGTGAAATGGCGCAACAAGATGAAGTAGATCCGCTTTTGAGTGGTTTGCGCGCCATCGATGACGAACTTCCTGCTGATGAACCTGCGCAGGCGGTGGTTGATATGCCGGTAGCCACTCCGGCTCCGGTGACGGCTGCACCCGCAGCACCTGCTTCGATCAATCAGCATCCGTTGAGCCCAGTGCCAGAGCAGAGCACACCACCGCTCTATTCGTTTGAGCTCCCGGAAGAAACACCCGCACCGAAAACGACGCGCACGATAGATCCTTATCAGGACGACGATGAGCCGCGCTTGGGGGATTGGCAGTCATCTGTCGCGCCGCCGCGTGAGCAGTCGCCGTTTGATTTTTCTGCCGCACAGCGTGATCACGTTGGTTTCAGTGGTTCAACCGGGTTTAGCGCCAGCGATAGCGCCGATGCGCCTTCCTTTGATGCAGTAAAACCACCATCCGCTACGGCAACCAGCGTAGTCAGTGTGGTTAACCATACCTTTATGCCAGCATTTAGCGCCACCAGCGACGGTAATTCTCAGATTAAGCAAGGCATTGGCCCTGAATTACCGCGTCCGAATCCGGTGCGTATCCCCACTCGGCGTGAACTTGCCTCCTATGGTATCAAACTACCTTCGCAGCGCATGGCAGAGCAGGAGCAGCGTCATCGCAGCGAAGAACCTTTGCAGCAGTCTGCCAGCGATTTGCCGGAAGATGAGGCTTTGCAGGAAGCTGCACTGGGCCAGGCATTTGCCGAGCAGCAGAACCAGCGCTATGGCGAAGAATATCAGCATGATGATGAAAGGGCTTTGCAGGAAGCGGCTCTCGGTCAGGCTTTTGCGCAGCAACAGCAGGCACGCTATGGTGAAGAGAATACGCTGTCTGAACCCGCGCCAGTCTCGCGCCCTGTTGACACCAGCCAGGCCTTCAGTTTCTCACCGATGGCAGATCTGGTTGATGATGGTCCAAAAGAGCCGTTATTCACCCTGTCGCCGCAGCTTGAAGAACACATCGAGCTGCAAAGCGAAAGAAAAGATGATGTGCCTTTCGGTCAGTTTGAGCCAGAAGCGCCCGCTTATCAGGCACCACGGCCTCAAACGCCATCTGTACCTGCTTATCAGCCGCAACAGCCTTATCAACCCCCGGCGCAGCAGCAACCTGCCGCGCCCGCAATGGACAGCCTGATCCACCCGTTCCTGATGCGTAACGATCAGCCGCTGCAAAAGCCGACGACGCCATTGCCTACGTTGGATCTGCTGACTGAAGCCCCGAAAGAAGTGGAGCCGGTTGATTCGTTTGAGCTGGAGCAGAAAGCCCGTCTGGTGGAAGCCAGCTTGGCAGATTATCGGGTTAAGGCTGACGTTGTGGATATTCTGCCTGGCCCGGTGATTACACGTTTCGAACTGGACCTGGCTCCAGGCGTAAAAGCCGCACGTATTTCCAATCTGTCACGCGATTTGGCGCGTTCGCTGTCAACTTCGGCGGTGCGCGTGGTTGAGGTGATCCCAGGTAAACCTTACGTGGGTATCGAATTGCCAAACGCCAAGCGTCAGACGGTGTATCTGCGAGAAGTGCTGGATTGCCCGGCATTCCGTGATAATCCGTCGCCGTTGGCAATCGTGTTGGGTAAAGATATTTCCGGTCAGCCGGTGGTGGCCGATCTGGGCAAAATGCCGCACTTGCTGGTGGCCGGGACCACCGGTTCCGGTAAGTCGGTCGGGGTCAACGCCATGATCCTGAGTATTTTGTATAAAGCCACGCCAAAAGAAGTGCGCTTTATCATGATCGACCCGAAAATGCTGGAGCTGTCGGTCTATGAAGGTATTCCGCATCTGCTGACCGATGTGGTCACCGACATGAAAGATGCGGCCAACGCGTTGCGCTGGTGTGTCGCTGAGATGGAGCGTCGCTATAAGCTGATGTCTGCGCTGGGTGTGCGCAATTTGGCGGGTTATAACGAGCGCGTCGATCAGGCCGAAGCCATGGGTAGGCCGATTCCAGATCCGTTCTGGAAACCGACAGACAGCATGGGCACCGTGATGCCGATGTTGGAAAAAGAGCCCTACATCGTGGTGATGGTGGATGAGTTTGCTGACTTGATTATGACGGTCGGTAAAAAAGTGGAAGAGCTGATCGCCCGCCTGGCGCAGAAAGCGCGTGCTGCGGGTATCCACCTGGTACTGGCAACGCAGCGTCCGTCGGTGGATGTCATTACCGGGTTGATTAAAGCGAACATTCCAACGCGTATCGCCTTCACCGTTTCCAGCAAGATCGACTCCCGTACCATTCTCGATCAGAGTGGTGCTGAATCCTTGCTGGGGATGGGCGATATGCTGTACTTGGCACCTAACTCCTCCATTCCGGTGCGTGTGCACGGCGCTTTTGTACGCGATCAGGAAGTGCATGCGGTAGTGAAAGATTGGAAAGCCCGTGAACGACCGCAGTACAAAGAGGGGATCCTCAGCGGTGGTGACGAAGGCGAAGGTGGTGCGGGTGGCGGTTTGGACGGTGATGAAGAGCTGGATCCGCTGTTCGATCAGGCCGTGGAGTTTGTGGTGGACAAACGCCGGGCTTCCATTTCCGGCGTACAACGTCAGTTCCGCATCGGTTATAACCGTGCTGCGCGTATCATCGAACAGATGGAGGCGCAGGGGATCGTCAGTGAGCAGGGGCATAACGGCAACCGTGAAGTGTTGGCTCCGCCGCGTCATGATTGATAGCTGATATCTACCCGTTGTAGAAATCATAAAGGGCCGCTTTAGCGGCCCTTGTGCAAAGAAGCGTAAACCCGTGAATTTCTCGGAGTATTGTTCTGGCAGCCCGTTCAGGGCTTCAGGTACAGTGGTGGACGTTAAAGGTTATTTGACCCGTGTGGCACTGCCCTGCGGTAAATGAATTTCATAAGGTATCTGGAATAATGAAAAAACTGTTAGTTGCCTGTTGCCTGCTTTCAGGCTTTGCGTCCGCGTCAGTGCTGGCGGATGCCTCTCAGGATCTGCAAAATCGCCTGGCGAAAGTGAACAGTTTCCACGCCAGTTTCTCCCAATCGGTGACCAGCAGTGACGGTGCTGCGGTGCAGCAAGGGGAAGGTGAGCTGTGGGTAAAACGCCCGAACCTGTTTAACTGGCATATGACTTCTCCAGATGAGAGCGTGCTGGTTTCTGATGGCGAAACCCTGTGGTTCTATAACCCGTTTGTTGAGCAGGTTACCGCTACCTGGCTGAAGAATGCCACTGGCAACACGCCGTTTATGCTGATTACCCGTAATAATGCCAACGATTGGAAACAGTACCACGTTAAGCAAAAAGGCGATGATTTTGAGCTGACGCCAAAAGCCAGCAGTGGCAATCTGAAGCAGTTTGCGATCACAGTCACCAACAGCGGTACGATCAAGAGTTTTACCGCAGTTGAACAAGACGGCCAACGCAGTGATTACCAGCTAAAAAGCCAGCAGAATAGCAGCGTTGATGCCGCCAAATTCAAATTTACCCCGCCGAAGGGGGTAACGCTGGATGACCAGCGCAAGTAGAGGTCTGCGTGAGTAATCTGTCACTCGATTTTTCCCACAATGAATTCCAACCCTTGGCCGCGCGTATGCGGCCAACAACGCTTGCGCAGTACATCGGCCAGCAGCATTTGCTGGCACCAGGTAAGCCTTTGCCACGGGCGATTGAAGCCGGGCAACTGCACTCGATGATCCTGTGGGGCCCACCGGGAACCGGGAAAACCACGCTGGCAGAACTGATTGGCCGTTATGGTCAGGCGGACGTTGAGCGGATCTCTGCGGTCACTTCCGGCATCAAGGAAATCCGCGAGGCGATCGAACGCGCGCGGCAAAATCGTGATGCTGGCCGCCGTACCATTCTGTTTGTCGATGAAGTGCACCGGTTCAACAAAAGCCAGCAGGATGCCTTCTTGCCGCATATTGAAGATGGGACCATCACTTTTATCGGTGCCACCACGGAAAACCCCTCTTTTGAGCTGAATTCGGCATTGTTGTCTCGTGCTCGCGTCTACCTGTTGAAAGCGCTGACCGCCGAAGATATCTGCCAGGTGCTGGATCAGGCCATGAAGGATAACGGCCGCGGTTTTGGCGGCCAGAACGTGGTGCTGCCGGAAGACACCAAGCGCATGCTATCGGAGTTGGTAGGCGGTGACGCTCGCCGTGCGCTGAACAGCCTGGAAATGATGGCTGATATGGCCGAAATCGATGCTCAGGGCATGCGAGTATTAACGCCGGAATTGCTGAAAGAGGTTTCAGGCGAACGCAGCGCACGCTTCGACAATAAAGGCGATCGCTATTACGACCTGATCTCTGCGTTGCATAAATCGGTGCGTGGTTCAGCGCCGGATGCAGCGCTGTACTGGTATGCACGTATTATTACCGCCGGGGGCGATCCGCTGTATGTGGCGCGCCGCCTGTTGGCTATTGCTTCCGAAGATGTCGGCAATGCCGATCCTCGCGGCATGCAGGTAGCAATTGCCGCTTGGGACTGTTTCACGCGCGTCGGGCCTGCGGAAGGGGAACGTGCGATCGCCCAAGCGATCGTCTACCTGGCCTGTGCGCCAAAAAGCAATGCGGTTTACACCGCCTTCAAAGCCGCAGTTCGTGATGCCAAAGAGATGGCGGATTACGACGTGCCGGAGCATTTACGTAATGCACCGACCAAGCTGATGAAGGAAATGGGGCTGGGGGCGGAATACCGCTATGCCCACGATGAACCCAATGCCTATGCGGCTGGTGAGAGCTATTTCCCACCGGAAATGGCGGCTACCCGCTACTATCATCCGAGCTCGCGCGGGCTGGAAGGCAAAATCGGTGAAAAGTTGGCATGGCTCGCTGAGCAGGATCAAAATAGCCAGACAAAACGCTACCGCTAGCGTTGCCGTTGCGGTAAGGTTAACGGGTATCACTCTTCTTTTTATGTGGCTTTAACTTTGCCGCATAAAACAACAATTTCTCTTTCAATAACAACAAGCACAGGATTAGCATGCTCGATCCCAATTTGCTGCGTAATGAGCTAGACGCAGTCGCCGTAAAACTGGCTCGCAGAGGCTTTAAACTCGATTTGGACCTGCTGCGTTCGCAAGAAGAACGCCGTAAAGTTCTGCAGGTAGAAACTGAAACACTGCAGGCAGAGCGTAACTCCCGATCGAAATCCATCGGCGCAGCCAAAGCGCGCGGTGAAGATATCGAGCCGCTGCGTCGCGAAGTGAACGAACTGGGTGAAAAGCTGGATGCCGCCAAAGCCGAGCTAGATAAGCTGCAGAACGAGATCCGTGATTACGCCCTGATCTTGCCAAACCTGCCGGACGATGCCGTACCTAACGGTAAAGACGACAGCGAAAATCTGGAAGTTTTGCGCTGGGGCGAACCGCGTCAATATGATTTCACCGTGCGCGATCACGTTGAACTGGGTGAAATGGCCGGTGGTTTAGATTTTGCCGCTGCGGTAAAACTGACCGGCGCACGCTTTGTGGTGATGAAAGGGCAAATGGCCCGCATGCACCGTGCGTTGTCGCAGTTTATGCTGGATCTGCATACCGAAAAGCACGGTTATCTGGAAACCTACGTACCCTATCTGGTAAACCACGCGACTCTGTACGGTACCGGTCAGTTGCCTAAGTTTGGTGAAGATCTGTTCCACACCAAGCCGCTGGAAGAAGAGTCAGAAAGCAGCAACTATGCGCTGATCCCAACGGCAGAAGTGCCGGTGACCAACCTGGTGCGTGACGAGATCCTCGACGAAGACGATCTGCCGCTGAAGATGACGGCGCATACGCCGTGCTTCCGTTCCGAAGCCGGTTCCTATGGCCGCGACACGCGCGGTCTGATCCGTATGCATCAGTTCGATAAAGTCGAAATGGTGCAGATTGTTCGCCCGGAAGACTCCATGGCGGCGTTGGAAGAACTGACTGGCCATGCTGAAAAAGTGTTGCAGTTGCTGAATCTGCCATACCGCAAAGTGCTGCTGTGTACCGGTGATATGGGCTTCGGTGCATGCAAGACTTACGATCTGGAAGTATGGCTGCCTGCGCAGAATACCTATCGTGAAATTTCTTCCTGCTCCAATATGTGGGATTTCCAGGCGCGCCGCATGCAGGCTCGTTGCCGCAGCAAAACCGAAAAAAAACCACGCTTGGTGCATACGCTGAACGGTTCTGGTTTAGCCGTAGGCCGTACCTTAGTCGCCGTGCTGGAAAACTATCAGCAGGCCGATGGCCGCATTCAGGTGCCTGAAGTATTACGCCCTTACATGGGTGGCCTGGAATATATCGGCTAACAAACGGTTCTATGCCCGATCGAAAAGCGCCTTTGGGCGCTTTTTTGCTTGAGCATCCAAAAAAACCTTCCTCGATAGTGTCCCTCCAAATTCAGTCCAATACACTCTGAAATAAAAATCATTATCACTAAGGCAACTTATATCAACGAATTATTGATTGTGAACAAAGTGAAACTACCTCTTTAGGAGGATAGTTTCGCTGTTCGCAGGCCACCATAAAACGTTTTCGCCTGCGTGTTTGAAGCCGATCTACTTTCGTAATTCAATAACCCTTTGATTGCAGATCTTCTTGTTGCCACACCACTGGCTAACTGAAGCAACCCAGAGCGAAACAAATATGAGCGAATCTGAAAAAAAACCATTGCCCGGCCTACGGTGCTCGCGGCGAGAACTGGTTAAGAACAGCGCTATCGGTGGGCTTGCACTCGCCGTTGGCGGGGTCTCCCTGCCGTTCAGCCGCCAAGCGGGTGCTGAAACCTCCTCAACGACACCCGCCACCACGCCACTCGACGAAAAAGTAGTGTGGAGCGCCTGTACGGTAAACTGCGGCAGCCGTTGCCCGCTGCGTATGCACGTTGTCGATGGCGAAATCAAATATGTCGAAACCGACAACACCGGCAACGATGCATACGAAGAACTGCATCAGGTGCGCGCCTGTCTACGCGGGCGCTCGATGCGCCGCCGCGTGTACAACCCCGATCGTCTGAAATATCCGATGCTGCGGGTGGGCAAACGGGGTGAAGGTAAGTTCAAACGCATCAGTTGGGATGAAGCCTTCACGCTGATCGGCGATAACCTGCAACGCATCATCAAAGATTATGGCAACGAAGCCATCTACCTGAATTACGGCACCGGGACGCTGGGTGGCACCATGACCCGCTCCTGGCCGCCGGGCGCTACGCTGATTGCTCGCCTGATGAACTGCTGTGGCGGCTATCTGAACCACTATGGCGACTACAGCACGGCCCAGATTGCCATGGGCCTGAACTACACCTACGGTGGTTGGGCCGATGGCAACAGCCCGACCGATATCGAAAACAGCAAACTGGTGGTGATGTTCGGTAACAACCCCGGCGAAACCCGCATGAGCGGTGGTGGCGTCACCTATCTGCTGGAGCAGGCGCGTGAGCGTTCGAATGCGCGCATGATTGTTATTGATCCGCGTTATACCGATACCGCCGCCGGGCGCGAAGATGACTGGATACCGATCCGCCCCGGCACCGATGCGGCACTGGTGGCCGGGTTGGCGCATGTGCTGATTACTGAAAATCTGGTCGATCAACCTTTCCTGGATAAATATTGCGTCGGTTATGACGAGAAAACCTTGCCAACCGGTGCACCGGCTAACGGCCACTACAAGGCGTATATCCTGGGCCAGGGTGAAGACGGCGTGGCAAAAACGCCCGCCTGGGCCGAGCAGATTACCGGTATCCCGGCCGCTCGCATCATCCAACTAGCGCGTGAAATCGGCAGTGTGAAACCGGCTTACATCTGCCAAGGGTGGGGGCCACAGCGCCAGTCCAACGGCGAACTGACTTCCCGCGCCATTGCTATGCTGCCGATCCTTACCGGTAACGTAGGGATTAATGGCGGTAACAGCGGGGCGCGTGAAGGGTCTTACGGTTTGCCGTTCGTGCGGATGCCAACCTTGGAAAACCCGGTGAAAACCAGCATCTCGATGTTCCTGTGGACCGATGCCATTCTGCGCGGGCCGGAAATGACCGCCAAACGCGATGGGGTGCGCGGCAAGGATAAGCTGGATGTGCCGATCAAGTTTATCTGGAACTATGCAGGTAACTGCCTGGTTAATCAGCATTCGGAAATCAACCGGACGCACGATATTTTGCAGGACGACAAGAAGTGCGAAATGATCGTGGTGATCGACAACCATATGACGTCGTCAGCAAAATACGCTGACCTAGTACTGCCGGATTGCACCGCTTCCGAACAGCGGGATTTTTGCCTGGATGCCTCAAGCGGCAATATGGGCTACGTTATTTTTGCCGATCAGGCCATCAAGCCGCGTTTTGAATGCAAAAATATTTACGACATGACCAGCGAGATCGCCCGCCGTATGGGGGTTGAGCAGGAGTTTACCGAAGGCCGCACTCAGGAAGAGTGGCTGCGCCATCTTTACCAGCAATCCCGCCAGAAAATCCCGGCGTTGCCTGACTATGAACAGTTCTTGCAGCAAGGGATCTTTAAACAGCGCGATCCCGATGGCCACCATGTGGCGTACAAAGCGTTCCGTGCCGATCCGCAGGCCAACCCGCTGACCACACCTTCCGGCAAGATCGAAATCTATTCCGCTGAGCTGGCGAAACTGGCGGCTACTTGGGAGCTGGCAAAAGACGACGTAATACATCCATTACCGATCTACGCGGCAGGTTTTGAAAGCCTTGACGATCCGTTGAGCAGCAAGTATCCGCTACAGATGACCGGTTTCCACTATAAAGCGCGCACTCACTCCACCTACGGCAATGTGGACGTGTTGAAAGCCGCTTGCCGCCAGGAAATGTGGATCAACCCGATTGATGCGAGCGTGCGCGGTATTGCTAACGGTGACCTGATCCGCATTTACAACGATCGCGGTGAGGTGCGCATTAACGCCAAAGTAACGCCGCGTATGTTACCGGGCGTGGTCGCGCTGGGGGAAGGGGCCTGGTATTCACCAGACGGCAGCCGTATCGATCATGCTGGCAGTATAAACGTACTGACCACCCAGCGTCCTTCGCCGCTTGCCAAAGGGAACCCTTCTCATACCAACCTGGTGCAGGTCGCCAAACTGTAAGGAGTAGCTGATGACTACGCAATATGGATTCTTTATCGATTCAAGTCGTTGCACCGGCTGCAAAACCTGCGAGCTGGCCTGTAAGGACTATAAAAACCTGACGCCGGACGTCAGCTTCCGCCGCATTTATGAATATGCCGGGGGGGACTGGCAGCAGGACGGCGATAGCTGGCACCAGAACGTGTTTGCCTATTATCTGTCGATCGCCTGTAACCACTGCGAAGATCCTGCCTGTACCAAGGTGTGTCCAAGCGGGGCGATGCATAAGCGCGAAGACGGTTTAGTGGTGGTGAATGAAGAGATTTGTATCGGTTGCCGCTACTGCCACATGGCCTGCCCGTATGGCGCACCGCAGTACAATGCGGCAAAAGGCCATATGACCAAGTGTGACGGTTGCTATGAGCGCGTTGCCGAAGGGAAAAAACCAGTGTGCGTGGAGTCTTGTCCGCTACGTGCGCTGGATTTTGGCCCAATCGACGAACTGCGCAAACAGCATGGCACTTTGGCTGAAGTGGCTCCGTTACCGGCAGCCCATTTCACCAAGCCTTGTATCGTGCTGAAACCGAACGCCAACAGCCGCCCAAGTGGTGACACTACTGGCCATCTGGCCAATCCGAAGGAGGTTTAAAATGGGTATGGGATGGCATGAATGGCCGCTGATGGTGTTCACCGTATTAGGGCAGTTCGTGGTGGGCGGCGTGATAGTCATGGGGCTAGCGTTGATCGCCGGGAATCTGACCGATCGTCAGAGTAAAGCGGTACACGGCACGATGTTTTTCCTATGGCTGCTGATGGGCATTGCCTTTGTTGCTTCGGTGCTGCACTTGGGAACGCCGTTGCGCGCTTTCAACTCGCTAAACCGTATTGGTGCTTCGGCGTTGAGCAACGAAATTGCCAGCGGTGCGCTGTTCTTTGCGGTAGGTGGCCTGTACTGGCTGTTGGCCGTGCTGAAAAAACTGCCGCAGTCGTTGGGGAAAATGTGGCTGGCAGTGACCATGATACTGGGCTTGCTGTTTGTCTATGCTATGACTCGCGTCTACCAGATCGATACGGTACCGACCTGGCATAACGGCTACACCACCCTTAACTTCTTCCTGTCGGTGCTGATCGGCGGGCCGCTGCTGGGCGTGCTGCTGCTGCGCGCTGCCGGGCTGGAGGTTGCTGGGCGTTACCAATTGGTGATGCTGAGCGTGCTGGCGCTGTTGCTCAGCCTTTGTTCTGCGTTGTTGCAAGGCAGTGAACTGGCGACGATCAGCAGCTCGGTACAGGAAGCTTCGGCACTGATCCCACAATACGGCCAACTGATGGTTTGGCGGTTGGTATTGCTGGTGTTGGGGCTGGGTTGCTGGATTTGTCCGCTGTTGCGCCGTGGCAATGCGGGTGTGATGGGGCTGACCTTGGGCTTTGTGTTAGTCTTTGCCGGTGAGTTGATTGGCCGTGGTGTGTTCTACGGCCTGCATATGACCGTTGGCATGGCAGTTGCCGGCTGACGTTTAACCTGGGCGCAGCGTGCTGCGCCTCTGGAGAAGCCCTAGTTATGATGCTTGAGAAAATCGCGTTAACCGGCCGAGTGCTGGGTATTTTGCTGTATGCACCACCGGAGAGCAAAGAGAGCCAGCCATTACTGGCAACATTGCAAGATCCTCAGTGGGCTGTGGAATGGCCGTATGAAGGCTGCGAGGAGGCTGCTGCCTTGATCGCTGAGGGGATGGCAGAAGATCAGCCGGAGACGCTGGCAGACGCTTATCAACGCCTGTTTGTTGGCCCTTATGCGTTACCTGCGCCACCTTGGGGTTCCGTATATCTGGATAAAGAAAGCGTGCTGTTTGGTGACTCGACGCTGCGTTTACGTCAGTGGCTGAGGGCGAATGGCATCGAAGCACAGCGCGAGCATAATGAGCCGGAAGACCATATCGGGACGTTGCTGATGATGGTGGCCTGGCTGGCGGAAGAGCACCAGCAGGCCATGGTGAGTGGGCTGCTGGCACAGCATCTGCTGCCGTGGGCACCACGTTATCTGGAGCTGTTGCAGCAACACGCCGGGCATCCGTTCTACCAGGGGCTGGCACAGTTGGCGCAAGTCACGCTGGCCGCTTGGGCGGCAGATTGCCCAGCGCCAATAGCTACGCGGGATCTGTATTTCTGATGAAAAGTAATCAGCAACTGACACCGCAAGGCACTAGCCGGCGCAGGTTGCTGACGGGCTGGATGGATCTCAGTAAACGCCAGCCAGAACCTCTGACACCACCTGCGGTGGCTCGTCCGCCGCAGGCAGTGCCCGAACCGTTATTCAGCGCGCTGTGCGATGGCTGTGGTGCCTGTGTGAACCATTGCCCGTATGGTTTATTACATGTCGATCAGGGTAAGGCCGCGTTGAGCATCGATTTCACCGAATGCGATGCCTGCCGAAAATGTACCTCAGCCTGCCAAACGGGAGCGCTGCGCGAGCAAATGCCCTGCGATACCCTGTTGCGCCCGCAGATCAGCCTGAGCTGCCTGGGGCGGCAGGATAGCTGCCGGATGTGTACGATTAACTGCCCGCAGCAGGCGTTGGCTTTCGGCATTTCTGCCGCTGGCGATCGCCAATTGCAGTGCGACAGCGAGCGTTGCAACGGCTGTGGCTTATGCAAGTTATCCTGTTTCCACGGGCATATTTCACTTTCCCCGCTCGGTGAGAAGTCGTTACCCGAACAGGCGTAACCGCAGATTTCGCGCATGACCAAACATATTGTGCGGTTATCACTTAGCCACCGATTGACTTTTTTATCGCCAGTGGCATGATGCGCGCACTCTTAGCGCGTTCGGTTTCAAATTCACTATGTCCGCATATTCCCGCCCAGTGCTGTTATTGCTCTGCGGCCTGTTGTTGCTCACGGTTTCTATTGCCGTGTTGAATACCTTAGTCCCCCTTTGGTTAACTCATGCTCAATTGTCAACCTGGCAAGTGGGGATGGTCAGTTCTTCTTACTTTACCGGCAACCTGGTCGGCACGCTGATTGCGGGCAAACTGATCAAACGCATTGGTTTTACCCGCAGCTACCATTTTTCCTGCCTGGTGTTTGCTGTTGCGACTGCCGGTATGGCACTGTCTCTCGACTTCTGGAACTGGATGGGCTGGCGTTTTTTTGCCGGGGTAGGGTGCGCGTTGATCTGGGTGATCGTCGAAAGTGCCCTGTTGCGCAGCGGTAGCCTGAGCAACCGTGGCCAACTGCTGGCAGCCTATATGATGGTTTATTATCTGGGGACGGTGGCCGGGCAACTGTTGCTGAGCATGGTGTCCACCGAACTGCTGAATGTAGTGCCTTGGGTGACGGCGATTGTCATCGCGGCGATGTTACCGATGCTGTTTGCCCGCGTGAACAACCAGGATGACGAACCGCAGCAGATTGCCGTTTGGCCAATGTTCAAACGCCGTAGCGCGCGGCTGGGGATCAATGGCTGTATTATCTCTGGCATGTTGCTTGGTTCACTGTACGGTTTGATGCCACTTTATCTGGCTCATCAGGGCATGAGCGATGCCAACGTGGGATATTGGATGGCGCTGCTGGTCAGTTCGGGGATTGTTGGGCAATGGCCGGTAGGGCGGATGGCCGATCGCTATGGTCGCCTGCTGGTATTACGCATTCAGGTGTTTGTGGTGATCCTCGCCAGCATCGCGATGCTGGGTAACTATGCCATGGCACCTACGCTGTTTATCCTCGGCTGTGCCGGTTTTACCCTTTATCCGGTCGCCATGTCCTGGGCCTGTGAAAAAGTAATGCCGCATGAGCTGGTGGCGATGAATCAGGCGCTGCTGATGAGCTACACCATCGGCAGCCTGCTGGGGCCATCCATGACTTCTATGCTGATGCAGAATTATTCCGATCGGCTGCTGTTTGTGGCGATCGCCGCCGTGGCGTTGATTTACTTGCTGATGTTGCTGAGAAAGCCAGATCGTCATCAGACACCGCTGGCGGCCTGAAAATAAAAAACCGGCATGAGCGTAATGCTTGTCAGTTAAGGCTCACCCTAACCCTCTCCCTTGGGGAGAGGGTTATGGTGAGGGGACGAACACCGCACTACAAGCCCCTCTCCCACGGCTGTCTCTTATACACAACGTGTTCGTCTCTGTAAGTCAGGTGTAATGGGAATTGCCGTAAAAGATCATAATCCGATGGAACAATAATGGACGGCAATTGCAGGGCCCAAGGCGGGGCCCTGCACC